>NZ_PQHY01000063.1:0-40435 GCF_003385175.1 Amycolatopsis ruanii | reverse complement strand
CAGCCGGGCACTACCGTGGAACACGAGAACCTCCGGATCGGAGTGGGCCTTAGACAAGCCACATCCCAACCGGAGGTTCTCCTTTACTCAGCCAGACACGCCGCTACCAACGTCCTGACCGGATACATCTAGAGCTTCCGGAAGTGGCGGGACACCGCGCCGTCGTAGAACGTCTCGGTGTAGGCGGTGAACCCGAGCCGCTCGGCGACCCGCAGCGACGGCTCGTTCGCGATGTTCACGCTGATCTGCACCGGGAGTTCGGGCAGCTCCCGCTCGGCCCAGTCGATCACCGCCCGGGCCATCTCCGTCGCGTACCCGCGGCCCCACGCCTCGGGCCGGAACCGGTAGTAGAGGTTCAGCAGCCGGGCGCCGCCGAACTCCAGGTGCTGCAGCCCGCCGATGCCCGCCACTTCACCGGTGTCGAGCGGCACCACCGCCAGGTAGCCGAACCCGTGAGCCTTCCAGTGCTCGAGCCAGGCCGTGAGCTTGACCTCGGTCTCCTCCGGGCCGGGCGGCGCGGGGTGGTAGCGGTTGGTCCGCGGATCGGTCTGGATCTCGACGACGTCGTCCCGGTCCTGCGGGCCCAACGGCCGCAGCAAGAGGCGGTCCGTGCGGATCTCCCGCCACTCGACGCTCACCTGGCGACGGTATCGCGCTGGTCCAGCACAATCTCGGGTATGGCTGATCTTCCCCTGGTTCTCCTCCACGCCTTCCCGGTGGACGCGCGCATGTGGAACCCCATGCGTGACGGACTCACCACGCGGCACCGCCTGATCACGCCCGACCAGCGGGGCCTCGGACGGACGCCGCTGCCCGGCACCGACCGCGAACCCGGTCTGGAGGACGCGGCCCGGGACGTGATCGCCCTGCTGGACAAGCTCGACCTGGAGCAGGTCGTGCTCGGCGGCTGCTCCATGGGCGGCTACGTGACCATGGCCGTGCTGCGCGCCGCGCCCGAGCGCGTCGCCGGCCTGGTCCTCATCGACACGAAGGCGACCGCGGACTCGCCCGAGGCGGCCCAGGCCCGGCGGGACCTGGCGAAGCGCGCGGAGTCCGAGGGCGTCACCGGCTGGCTCGCCGAGTCGATGCTGCCGAACCTGCTCAGCGCCGAGACCCGGGAGACGCGCCCCGACGTGGTGGAGACGGTGCGCGACCTCGTCGACAGCCAGCAGGGGGTGGGCGTGGCGTGGGCCGCCCGCGCGATGGCCAACCGCCCGGATGCCACCGAGCTGCTGGCCGCCGCCGACGTGCCCGCGCTGGTCGTGGTGGGCGAGCAGGACGGCCTCACCCCACCGGATGCCGCCCAGGCCATGGCCGAGTCCCTGCCCAAGGGCGAGCTGGTGGTCGTGCCCCAGTCCGGGCACCTGACGCCGTTGGAGGCGCCGGCGATGGTGACCGAGGCGATCCTGGGGTGGTGGCCGTTCGCGTAGGCGCCGCTCGGCCCGGCGGGGTTGCTTCCGCCCCGGCTGGGGCGGGCCGCCGGCCTCACCGGTATCCGGACGCGCTGAGAAGCACACGGCACCGATGGGTGCCGCGCCGGCAGGGGAGCCGAGCTTCCCGGGGCGGCCCGGCGGAGGTCCCGGCTGGGCCGGGTCTGCTGTGGCGGGCAGCGCAGCGGCCATCGCCGGGCGGTGCTGGCTGACCAGGGGCGCCGGGTGGCCAGCGGTGCCAGCCCGGGCAGCCGTGCCGACCGGCCGCCCATGCCGGCCGACCGCGTGCGGTCGCGCAGTTGTACCCAGCGGGCTGGCCCCGGCTGAGCCGAGCCCGCTGTGGCGGGCAGCGCAGCCCCGGCCATCGCGGAACGGTGCCGGCCGGCCACCCGTGCCAGCCAGCCACTGGTGCCAGCCGGCCACCCGTACCGGCCGCCCTCCCGGGTCAGCCAACCACCCGGGCCGGCCGACGCGTGCAGCCGCAGCCGCAGTCGCCGGGGCGCCCGGCGACGTGCGCGCCAGGCCGAGCGAAGCCCGGCGCGCCCCCTTGCGCACGCCGGCTCGTCGCGGCAGCTTCGCTAATTCAGTTGAGAAACATCGACGAACTCCTCCAGCGCCCTGGCGTCGCCGAGTACCTCGACGTCTTCAGGGCCCTTCCGGCGCCACAGCAGGAGCAGCAGGTCCGACGCCGTGCCGCGCACCGCCGTCGTGGCCTTCGTGTGCTCGCTCGTCACCGACCAGCCCGCGCCGGACGGCCGGACCAGCCACTCGCCCGGACCGTCCGTCGCGTGCAGGTGCACGTCGGTCCGGAAGCCGGCCGGCGGGGCGTCTGGGAGGAAGAACCGGAGGAACTCGTCGATCCCGTCCACCGCGAGCTCCCGCTCGACCGGTTCGTCCCGCCCCGCCGCCGACAGCGCGTCCCAGCAGTGCACCGCCGTCTCCAGGGCCATCCGCCGCTGGATGAACCCGGCGTCCGGCCGGCCCCACGTCCACCTGGGCTCGGCCGGATCGAGCGCCGACAGGGTGCCCGCCAGCACCTCGACGCCCTCGGCGAACCAGGCCACCAGCTCGCCCTCCGCCGGCCGCGACGGCTCCCGGTAGTCGTCCGGACCGGAAACCGCCCCGGACGCGATCCGCTGCCAGAACCAGTGGACCTCGCCGGTGTGCCAGACCAGCTCGGCCACGTCCCAGCCCGGGCACGCCGGCACCGGCGCACGCAGGTCTCGCACCGCTTCCGCCAAGCGGCCGCCGTCCCTGCGCAACGCGGTCAGGTACCCGAGCTCTGCCATGCCCGAAAAGCTAGCGGGACCCACCGACAGTTTTGAATCGCCGCAGGTCAGCCTGCGCTTCCGGGAGCCGGTCGGGGAACCGGTGCGCGATCACGAACCGCCAGCACACCCCGAACAGATCACGCAGCCGCACCCACGGCGCCAGCTCGTCCGGATCGGGGCCGTCCGGGTACGCGGCGACCGCGGCGCGGCCGTTCATCCGGGAGGTCAGCGCCAGGCACGCCAGGTCCCAGAGGACCGGCCCGGCCCACGTGTCCTCGAAGTCGAGCCAGCGCGGCCCGCTCGCCGTGGCCAGCAGGTTGCCCGGATGCGCGTCGCCGTGCAGAGCCTGCGCCGGGCCGTCGGGCAGGACCGCCGCGAGCGCCTCGACCTCGTCCGCCAGTTCCGCGGGCAGGTCGAACCGCGCGATCCAGGACCGGGCCTCGGCCAGCGGGCCCGGCGCGTCCAGTTCGTCCGGGAAGCCGCGCAGGGCGGCGTGCAGCTCGGCCAGCGACCAGGCCACCTCGGCGGCGGAGAAGACGTGATCGGGGTCGTGACGTGTGAAACGCCACAGTGTCACCGGAAGGCCGTTCGCGAGGTGCGGACCGGGGCTTTCGAACGGCGGTATGACCGGAGAATCCCGCATCTCGAGGAACGACGAAAGTGCCACTTCGCGCGCCAGCGACTGGAGCACCCCGGGCCGCGCGACCAGCGTCGTTCCGGGCACCCTGGCCACGATCGCACCCAGTCTCACCAGCACGTTCGACCGCGTGGCCAGCACTTCCGGGTACTCGGCGGGCAGCTGGAACCTCTTGCCGACCTCGACCGCGGCCGCCACGGCGGCGGTCGTGTACCGGTCTCCCATGGCGTGATCTTCCCAGCCGGTGCGCACCGGTGTCGGGGGCGAGGGATACGATCCGGACTGGTCGCGTCGCCGCGGCCGCTGACACACCGAAGAGGACCTTGGAGGCAGGAGTGACAGCCGTAGCCCCGCAGCCGATTGTCACGCGTCCGTACCCGGCGCGACAGGAGGCCAAGGGTTCGTTGCTGCTGCGGTTGTTCCGCACGACGGACCACAAGCAGATCGGCATCATGTACCTGGTCACGTCGTTCGCCTTCTTCATGGTGGGCGGCGCGATGGCGATGCTGATCCGCACCGAGCTGGCGCGCCCGGGACAGCAGTTCCTGTCGCAGGAGCAGTACAACCAGCTGTTCACCATGCACGGCACGATCATGCTGCTGCTGTACGCGACGCCGATCCTGTTCGGGTTCGCGAACTTCGTCATGCCGCTGCAGATCGGCTCGCCGGACGTGGCGTTCCCGCGGCTGAACGCCTTCTCCTACTGGCTGTACCTCTTCGGCGGCATCATCACCGTCTCCGGCTTCCTGACCCCGGGTGGCGCCGCCGACTTCGGCTGGTTCGCCTACACCCCGCTGTCGGACGCCATCCACTCGCCGGGCATCGGCGCGGACATGTGGATCGCCGGCCTCGCGGTCTCCGGTCTGGGCACCATCCTCGGTGCGGTCAACATGGTCACCACGATCGTGTGCCTCCGCGCGCCCGGCATGACCATGTTCCGGATGCCGATCTTCACCTGGAACATCCTGGTCACCAGCATCCTGGTGCTGCTCGCCTTCCCGATCCTGACCGCGGCGCTGATGGGCCTGATGGCCGACCGGCACATCGGGGCGCACGTGTTCGACCCGGCCAACGGCGGGGTGATCCTCTGGCAGCACCTGTTCTGGTTCTTCGGGCACCCCGAGGTGTACATCGTCGCGCTGCCGTTCTTCGGCATCGTCTCCGAGATCATCCCGGTGTTCTCGCGCAAGCCGATCTTCGGCTACAAGGGCCTGGTCTTCGCGACGCTGGGCATCGCGGCGCTGTCGGTCGCGGTGTGGGCGCACCACATGTACGCCACGGGTGCCGTGCTGCTGCCGTTCTTCTCCTTCATGACCTTCCTGATCGCGGTCCCGACCGGTGTCAAGTTCTTCAACTGGATCGGCACCATGTGGAAGGGCCAGCTGAGCTTCGAGACGCCGATGATCTTCTCGGTCGGCTTCCTCGTCACCTTCCTCTTCGGTGGTCTGACCGGCATCCTGCTGGCCGCCCCGGCCATCGACTTCCACGTGTCGGACAGCTACTTCGTGGTGGCGCACTTCCACTACGTGCTCTACGGCACGATCGTGTTCGCGACCTTCGCCGGCATCTACTTCTGGTTCCCGAAGATCACCGGGCGGATGCTCGACGAGAAGCTGGGCAAGCTGCACTTCTGGACCACGTTCCTCGGCTTCCACGCCACGTTCCTGGTCCAGCACTGGCTGGGTGCGGAGGGCATGCCGCGCCGGTACGCCGACTACCTGGCCAGCGACGGCTTCACCACGCTGAACACGATCTCGACGATCGGCGCCTACATCCTGGGCGCGTCGACCCTGCCGTTCATCTACAACGTGTTCAAGTGCTACCGCTACGGCGAGCTCGTCACGGTGGACGACCCGTGGGGCTACGGCAACTCGCTGGAGTGGGCCACCTCGTGCCCGCCGCCGCGGCACAACTTCACCGAGCTGCCCCGGATCCGTTCCGAGCGGCCGGCGTTCGAGCTGCACTACCCGCACATGGTCGAGCGGATGCACCACGAGGGTGAGATCGGCTTTTTCGGCAAGCCGAAGGTCCACGCCGGGGTCAAGGCCCCGTCGCAGGCCCTCACCGACGCGGTCATCCCGGGCGACCACGACAAGGACAACGCGAGCGAGCAGTGATCCGCGGCGTCCGGGTAGGAACGAGACCATGACCCCGGTGCTGATCACGACGACCGGGCCGGACAAGCCGGGTGTCACCTCGGTCCTCTTCGCCGCCCTCACGCGGCACGGGGTCGAGATGCTCGACGTCGAACAGGTCGTCATCCGCGGCCGGCTCACCCTCGGTGTGCTGGTCGCGGTGGCTGACGACCCGGAGGGCCTGCAGGAGTCCGTCGAGCAGGCGATGGCCACCGTCGCCATGCACGTCGACGTCCGGGTCGGGGACGAGATCGGGGAGGACCCGTTCGCCCCCGCCCGGCAGGGCTCGACACACGTCGCCGTGATCCTCGGGCGGCCGCTGACCGCCCGCGCGTTCACCGACTTCGCCGGACGGCTGGCCGCGCTCGGCGCCAACATCGACGCGATCCGCCGCATCGCCGACTACCCGGTCACCGGGCTCGAGGTGCACCTGTCGGTCGCGGAGGACACCGAGCAGGCCGACACCGAGCTGCGTGCCGCGGTCGCGGACGTCGCGTCCGCCGGTGGCGTGGACATCGCCATCGAGCGCGGCGGGCTCGCGCGGCGGGCCAAGCGGCTGATCGTGTTCGACGTGGACTCGACCCTCATCCAGGGCGAGGTCATCGAGATGCTGGCCGCGCACGCGGGGGTCGAGCCGAAGGTCCGCGAGATCACCGAGGCCGCCATGCGTGGCGAGCTGAACTTCACCGAATCACTCGAACGGCGCGTCGGGCTGCTGGCGGGGCTCCCCGAATCGGTGCTCGACGAGGTGGGCGAGCAGATCCAGCTGACCCCGGGCGCGCGCACCACGGTCCGCACGCTCAAGCGGCTCGGGTTCCGCTGCGGTGTCGTGTCCGGTGGGTTCACGCGGATCATCCAGCCGATCGCCGACCAGCTCGGGCTCGACTTCGTCGCGGCCAACGAGCTGGAGGTCGTGGGCGGCAAGCTGACCGGGCGGGTCGTCGGCGAGATCATCGACCGCGCCGGGAAGGCGACCGCGCTTCGCCGGTTCGCCGACCACTACGGCATCCCGCTGGCCCAGTGCGTCGCGGTCGGCGACGGCGCCAACGACATCGACATGCTCAAGGCGGCCGGAATGGGCGTCGCGTTCAACGCGAAGCCCGCGCTGCGCGAGGTCGCGGACACCGCGCTGTCCCACCCGTACCTCGACGCCGTGCTGTTCGTCCTCGGAGTCAGCCGGGCGGAGGTCGAGGCCGCGGACGCGGCCGACGGCCTCTCGCTCGCCCGGCCATGAGCGTGCTCGGCCCGCTGGCCGCCCGGTACGCCACCTGGCTCGGGCTGCCGGCGGAGGAGGCCGCGCTGCCGGAGGCCGCGCCCGAAGAGGTCCGGGCGATGCCGGTCATCCTGCGGCTGGAGAAGGCTGAACCGCCGTCGCGCACTCCGTTGCTCGAAGCCGCCGCCACCGCGGCGCTCGCGGTCTGCCTGGACGAGCGCGCGCGGCCGGGCGGGGAGTGGCACGAGCCGGTGCACGACTGGGTGTCCGGGCACATCCGCAAGGTCGCCCGGCGGGCTCGCGGTGCGCACTGGGTCGCGGCGCAGGACTTCCCCGGGGTGACCGTGTCGGTCGGCGGGGCCGAGGTGCGGGCGCTGGTGCCGGGCCGGGTCGTCGACGTGCCGAAGGAGATCAGCCGCCTGCAGATCTCGGGCAGCGACCTGCCCGCCGACGAGCCTGGTCCCGCGCCGGACGACCTGCCGTTGATGCTGCTCAACCCCGAGGTGTCGATGACCGTCGGCAAGGCGGCCGCGCAGGTCGGGCACGGCACGATGATCCTCGCGTCGATGCTCCGCGACGACGAGCTGGCCGCGTGGGCCGAGCGGGGCTACGCGTGCGCGGTGCGGACCGCGACGGTGGCCCAGTGGAAGCAACTGCACCCGGGCGACGATCCCGCGGGCGCCTGGCGTGAGCGGCGCGTCGTCGCCGTGCGGGACGCCGGGTTCACCGAGGTCGACCCCGGAACCGTCACGGTCCTCGCCCAGTGGCGCTGACCCCGACCGAGGAGAGCGTGTGAGCCTGGACGTCCGCCGCGAAGGCGAGCACGAGTTCGTCGGGCGCAACGAGCGTGGTGCGTCGGTGCGGATCGGCCGGAAGGGGGCGCCCGGGGCGTTCTCGCCGGCGGAGCTGCTGCAGATCGCGGCGGCCGGATGCGCGGCGGTGACGGCCGAGGAGCTGATCACGCGCCGGACGGACGCGCCGCTGCGCGTGGCGGTGAGCGCTGATCGGCGGGAGGGCGCGTCCGAACTGGACGCGGTGCACGTGCTCTTCGACGTCGACCTGTCGACCCTGCCGGCCGACGAGCGCGACAAGCTGGTGGCGGCGGCGGACCGGGCGATCGAGCGGTTGTGCACGGTGTCGCGGACGCTGAAGAAGGGGATCCCGGTGACGGAGGAGTTCGCCGGGTAGGAGCGCCTCGTGGCCGGCGCGTTCAGGGTGGGGAAGCGTGACCGCCGGAGGCGGAGCCCCTGGGGGTGAGCTCGGAACCCGCGGGGCGCGCGCATGGGCGCGGTTCGCAGCCAGGGAAGTGGCTCGCTGCGCGAGCGTGGGACTCGCGGGCGTGAGTGTGGGACTCGCGGCCGCGAATGTGGGACTCGCGGGCGTGAGTGTGGGACTCGCGGGCGTGAGTGTGGGACTCGCGGGTGTGGGTCGGAGCTTGTGAGTTGTCCGCGGTGGTCTCTCGTCAGCTGGCGGCGGCGTCCAGGCGTTTGAGCGCCGCTTTGGCTACCTCTGGGTCGTAGGTCGGCCAGAACGGGGGGAGCGAGGAGCGCAGGAAGCCGCCGTAGCGGGCCGTTGCCAGGCGTGAGTCCAGCACCGCCACCACGCCCCTGTCGCCGACCGAGCGGTGCAGCCGGCCCGTGCCCTGCGCCAGCAGCAGCGCCGCGTGGGTGGCCGCCACCGTCAGGAAACCGTTGCCGCCGCGGGCTTCCACCGCCCGCTGGCGCGCGGACGACACCGGGTCGTCCGGGCGCGGGAACGGGATCCGGTCGACGATCACCAGTTGCAGCGACGGCCCGGGCACGTCCACGCCCTGCCACAGCGACAATGTCCCGAACAGGCACGTCCGCGCATCCTCCGCGAACTTCGTCACCAGCAACGACGTCGCGTCCTCGCCCTGGCACAGGATCGGGAACTCGATCCGGTCCCGCAGCGCCTCGGTCGCCTGCTTCGCCGCGCGCATCGACGAGAACAGGCCCAGCGTCCGCCCACCGGCGGCCTCGATCAGCGACGCGATCTCGTCCAGCGTCCGCTCACCGAGACCGTCGCGGCCCGGCGGCGGCAGGTGCTTCGCCACGTACAGGATTCCGTTGCGCCGGTGGTCGAACGGCGAACCGACGTCCAAACCGGACCACTTCAGCTCCTCGTCGTCCGCCGGGGCGGCCTTGTCCGTCGCCGCGCCCTCGGCCTTCACCACCCGAGCCTGCGACGGCGGCAGCCCCCACTGCCGCGCCAGCGTGTCGAACGCGCCGCCCAGCGCCAGCGTCGCCGACGTCAGCACCGTCGTCTTCTGCGCGAACACCCGCTCCCGCAGCAGACCGGCCACCGACAGCGGAGCCACGTGCAGCATCGGCGGGCGGTTGGCGAACGAGAACTTGTCGTTGGACAGCCACACCACGTCCCGCTGGTGCGCGGTGTCCTCGGCGAACGCCTCCAGCAGCCGCACCGCGGTGTCGTGCACCTCCTCCAGCTGCGAGCGCGCAAGCTTGCGGGCCGTGGCCTCCTCGACGTCCTCCTTGCGGTCCGAACCCAGCGCGGTCAGGCACGCGTGCGCCCCGTCCCGCACCGCGGCGACCGCACCGCCCAGCGCCTTCGGCAGCGTGTCCATCCGCCCGGCCGGCAGGTCCTCCAGGATCATCGCCAGACCTTCGGAAGCCTCCTGCAGCCGGTCGGCCGTGTCGGCGTCGATCAGCTTCCCGCAGCGCCGCACCGCCACCGCGACCGCCGACGAGGTCAGCTCGCCGGTCGCGACCGACGTGACCCGGTCGACCAGCTCGTGCGCCTCGTCGATGATCACCAGGTCGTGCTCCGGCAGCACCTGGTAGCCCTGCAGCGCGTCGATCGCCAGCAGCGCGTGGTTGGTGACCACCACGTCCGCCTTGCCCGCCTCGCCGCGCGCCCGCTCCGCGAAGCAGTCCTGGCCGATCGGGCACCGCGCCACGCCCAGGCACTCCTTGGCGGTGACCGACACCTGCCGCCACGCCTGCTCGGACACGCCCGGCACCAGCTCGTCGCGGTCACCGGTCTCGGTGTCGGAGGCCCACTCGCGCAGCCGCGTGACCTCCTTGCCCAGCCGCGACACCGCGAACGGGTCGAACAGCGCCGGGTCCTCCGGCTCCTCCGGCGCGCCCGAGTCGAGCCGGTGCAGGCACAGGTAGTTGCGGCGGCCCTTGAGGATCGCGAACGTGGGCAGGCGGCCCAGCGGCTTCTTCAACGCCTTCGCCAGGCGGGGCAGGTCGTCGCGCAGCAGCTGGCGCTGCAGCGCGATCGTCGCCGTCGACACGACCACCGTGGTGTCCTTCTCGACCGCGTGCCGGATGGCCGGGACCAGGTACGCCAGCGACTTCCCGGTGCCGGTGCCCGCCTGCACGGCCAGGTGCTCGCCGGTGCGGATCGCGCGGCCGACCGCCTCGGCCATCTTGACCTGCCCCGGGCGCTCCGCACCGCCGAGCGCCTCGACAGCGGTCGTGAGGAGCTCGTTGACACCGGGGAACGCAGTACGGACGGCCACCAGGACACGGTACCGGGGGCCACCGTCAGGAACGGGCCACCGCCCCGCTCCCGGAAAGATCGAGATCCACTCGTCCGGGTGGCATCCGGCCGGGTGGGTCACGCCGGCCGGGTGTCCTGCCGATTGTCGAGGAGGGATTTCCTCAGGCGAAAGGAGCGGCTCATGCAGCGGGCCAGGCGAATCGTGGTGGTGGCGGCCCTCCTCGGGGCGGCGGTGGCCGTGCCGGCGAGCGCGCCGGCGATGCCGGAGGCGACCGGCGCCGGTTCGGTGGGGGCGGTCGACATCACGGTCGACGGCGTGTCGGCGCACTCGGACCCGATCGCGCCGTGCGTCGTGGACGCCACCGCGGAGGGCCGCACCGACCCGATCACCGTCGGCACGCGCACGAAGTACGGCCTGAGCAGCACCACGTGCACCCGCAACCCGGACGGCACCGCGAGTGTGAAGGTGACCGGCCAGCGGTTCGAGACGAGCGTGCTGCAGCAGTTCGGCGGCCCGGTGATCAAGGCCAGGACGTTCGGCGCGGGGTGCAACACCACGGCCAACGGCAGCAACGGCTACATGCAGCTGGGCACCGTCACCGGCATCACGGTGCCGCAGAACATCCCGACGAACCACGTGATCACCATCCCGGGCACGACGCCGGGCGCGCCGCCGATGGCGGAGGTCGTGCTGAACGAGCTGATCGTGCCGGTGCCGGCGGACGGCAGCCTGACCACGAACGCGATGCACATCAAGCTGTTCCCGCAGGGCGGCCCGGCTTCCGGGGACATCCTGGTCGGATCGGCGAGCTGCGCGCCGTTCGGGCTCTGACGCGCGCGCCGGGGGGACGGCGGTAGTCGGCGCGGCGGGCCGCAGCGTTGTGGGTTGGTGGCCGGCCGGGCTGCGATGGTGGGGACCGGTGGCGTGGGGCCCGCGCCTGCCGGTCGCGATGCGGCGGGGATGGGGGACCGTTGGCGCTGAGCGCACCCGTGTGGGGTGGAGGCGCCGGGCGCGCCGGAGGCCGCCGGCGCGATGGGGCGCTGGGCCTGCGGCCGGCCGCGTTGCGGCGGTGCCGGAAACCTGCGGCGCCGCCTGCCGGTGCTCGCTAGGCGTAGCGGTCAGCGGTGGTCGCCACCTGTGATGCCCGCTTGGCCAGCTCGTCCAGCCTGCCGCCGTCGAGGGCGTCGCCGAGGAGGGCCGAGCCGACGCCGACCGCGAGGGCGCCCGCGGCCAGGTAGCCGTCTACATCGGACAGCGACACGCCGCCCGCGGGCACCAGCGGCACCTCCGGCAGCGTGGACTGGACCTCCTCCAGGTACCGCACCCCGCCGGAGGTGGCCGCCGGGTACAGCTTCACCGCGGCCGGCCCGTACCGCCAGGCCGCGTCGACCTCCGTGGGCGTCAGCGCGCCGCACACGATCGGCAGCGCGTACTCCTGCGCGCGCCACAGCACGTCGGGCGAGAACGTCGCGCTCGCGATGAAGTCCACGCCCGCCGCGGCGCACCGGTCCACCGCGGACACCGTGCGCACCCCGCCCGCGCCGATCAACGCGTCCTGCCCCAGTTCGACCTGCAGCACCCCGATCGCATCCAGCGCGCCCGGCGTCGCCAGATCGACCTCCAGCACACCGAGACCCGCCTCGTAGAGGACCTGGCCCGCGTCGGCGAACCAGGCCGACGAGTCCGCCCGCAGGATCCCCATGACGCGGCTGGTCGCCAGCCGCTCCCGGAAGCGGTTGTTGTGCTTCCGCAGCACGGTGCGCATCAGCCGACCCGCGGGGTGCCGACGAGGTCCACACCCACCGCGCGCAGTTGCTCCAGCGCCGCGTCCACGGTCTCCCGCGCGACACCCGCGGTGAGGTCCAGCAGGACCCGCACCGAGAACCCGGCCGCCGCCGCGTCCAGCGCGCTCGCCCGCACGCAGTGGTCGGTCGCGATGCCGGCCACCTCGCCCTCGGTGATCCGCCGCTCGCGCAACCAGTCGGCCAGCTTCTCGCCGGCGTCGGTGTGGCCCTCGAACCCGGAGTAGCCGTCGCTGTACTGGCCCTTGGAGAACACCGCCGTGATCGGGCCGACGTCGAGCGCGGGGTGGAACGACGCGCCCGGCGTCCCGGCCTCGCAGTGGCGCGGCCAGGACCGCACGTAGTCCGGGTTGTCGCTGAAGTGCGCGCCCGGGTCGATGTGGTAGTCGCGGGTCGCGGCCACCGCCGAGTAGCCGCCGCGCGCGAGGTGCTCGCTGATCTTCGCGGCCACCTCGGCCCCGCCGGCCACGGCGAGCGAACCGCCCTCGCAGAAGTCGTTCTGCACGTCGACGACGATCAGTGCCTTGCTCATCACGCCTCCTGGGGGAAGACGGTGGGGATCGCGGGTTCGCCGCTGGAGAGCTTGAGCCCCTCCCACGGCAGGCTGACCAGCCCCTCGCGCAGCCGCTGCCTGCTGTCCTCCAGCGTGGGCAGGTCGTCCACCGGCTTGCCACCGCGCACCAGCGGGATCGGCAGCTCGCGGTCGTACTCCCCGGCCTCGGGCCGCTGGCCGGCCGCGTAGACGACCTCCTCCAGCGCCGTCCCGGTCGGCTTGTGCCGGCGCAGCGCGGACTTCTCGCCACCGCGCGAGGCCTTGTTCTCGCTGCGCTTGGCGACCGGGCGGCCGTCGACCTCGACCAGCTTGTAGACCATCCCCGCGGTCGGCGCGCCGGACCCGGTGACCACCGAGGTGCCCACCCCGTAGGCGTCGACCGGCTCCGCGCGCAGGGCCGCGATCGCGTGCTCGTCGAGGTCGCCGGACACCACGATCCGGGTGTCCTTCGCGCCCAGCGAGTCCAGCTGCTCGCGCGCCTTGCGGGCCAGCACGCCCACGTCGCCGGAGTCGATGCGGATCGCGCCCAGCTCGGTGCCGGCCACGCGCACC
The DNA here is from genome assembly GCF_003385175.1 of Amycolatopsis ruanii. Classification (NCBI taxonomy): domain Bacteria; kingdom Bacillati; phylum Actinomycetota; class Actinomycetes; order Pseudonocardiales; family Pseudonocardiaceae; genus Amycolatopsis; species Amycolatopsis ruanii. The sequence continues at coordinate 27,352 of NZ_PQHY01000063.1, read as the reverse complement.
GCGGTCTCGATGCCGCGGGTGATGTCGTAGGTGTCGACCAGAAGGGTGGTGTCGGTGCCCATCTTCTCGACCTGGGCGCGGAAGGCGTCCTCTTCGCTGTCGTGCAGCAGCATGAACGCGTGCGCCACGGTGCCGCGGGTCGGGATGCCGTAGCGGCGCCCGGCCTCCAGGTTCGAGGTGGTCGCGAACCCGCCGATGTAGGCGGCGCGCGCGGCGGCGACCGCGGCCATCTCGTGGGTGCGCCGGCCGCCCATCTCGATGATCGGCCTGCCGTGCGCGGCCGAGGACATGCGCGCCGCGGCGGAGGCGATGGCGCTGTCGTGGTTGAGGATGGACAACGCGACGGTCTCCAGCAGGACCGCCTCGGCGAAGGTCCCCCGTACGGTGAGGATCGGCGAGCCGGGGAAGTACAGCTCGCCCTCGGGGTATCCGTCGATGTCACCGCCGAACCGGTAGTCCGCCAGCCAGGACAGCGTGTCGTCGTCCACCACGGCGGTGGCCGCGAGCTGGTCGATCTCGGCGTCGGTGAACCGGAAGTCGGCGATCGCCTCCAGCACCCGGCCGGTGCCGGCGACCACGCCGTAGCGCCGTCCGGCCGGCAGCCGCCGGGCGAACACCTCGAACACGCACTGGCGGTCGCCGGTGCCGTCGGCGAGGGCGCTGCCCAGCATCGTGAGCTCGTAGTGGTCGGTCAGCAGGGCGGTGCTGCCGTGCGTCTCGGGGAAACCCATGGGATCAGACTATGAGGTACTTGCGCGTTCGGCCGAATCACCCGAACAGACCCACCACCGGTCCACGTCATGCCGGTTCCGTGACACCATGGGTCGCATGACCACGCCTGTCGCATCCGAACAGACGCAGGTTGAACCACTCGGCACCGAGGCGGGCGCCGAAGACCAGCCGTGGCAGACGATCGTCTGGAACGACCCGGTGAACCTGATGTCGTACGTGACGTACGTCTTCCAGAAGCTGTTCGGCTACAGCCGCGACCACGCGACCAAGCTGATGCTGGACGTGCACCACAAGGGGCGCGCGGTGGTGTCCTCGGGTACCAAGGAGAAGGTCGAGGCGGACGTGACGAAACTGCACGCCGCGGGGTTGTGGGCGACGATGGAGCACGCTTCGTGAGGGGCTGGCAGCGCAAGGGCGGCCGCGTGCACGCCGGGTTCGAGCAGCAGGAGGCCGCGGTGCTGCGCGGCCTGGTGAGCCAGCTCGAGGACATGCTGCGGGCGCGCGCCGAGGAGGCTCCGCAGGACCCGCTGGCCGAGCTGACCGGCATCCGCACCGGCCCGTCGCAGTCGCCGGACGACCCGGTGCTGTCCCGCCTGCTGCCGGACTACCACAAGATCGACCCGGACACGCCCAGCCAGGAGGTCCTGGACTCGGCGAGCGCGCTGCGGTCGCTGCACGAGCCCGAGCTGGTCGACGCGAAGGTCGGCGTCGCCACGGTGGTCCTGGAGACCCTGCCGCGCGACGGCGGTGACGTGAAGCTGACCTACGAGCAGGCCGACGCGTGGCTGTCCGCGCTCAACGACGTCCGCCTGGCGCTGGGCACCGCGCTCGACGTCACCGAGGACATGCCCGACGAGCTGCCCGAGGACGATCCGCGGGCGCCGCACCTCGGGGTCTACCACTGGCTGACCTGGGTGCAGGAGAGCCTCGTCCAGGCGCTGACCGCGTGATCACGGACGTGCCCGGGGTGCTCGTGGGGCACCACCACCGGATCGGGGACGGCTGGGCGACCGGGACCACCGTCGTCCTCACGCCGCCGGGCACGACCGGCGCGGTCGACCAGCGCGGCGGCGCGCCCGGCACCCGCGAGACCAACCTGCTGGAGCCGGAGAACCTGGTCCGCCACGTCGACGCGATCTGCCTGTCCGGCGGCAGCGCCTACGGGCTCGCGGCCGCCGACGGGGTGATGCGGTGGCTCGGGGAGCAGGACCGCGGGTTTCCGGTCGGCACCGAACCGCACGAGGTGGTGCCGATCGTGCCCGGCGCGGTGATCTTCGACCTGCCGCGCGGCGAGTGGGGCAACCGGCCGGACGCCTCCTTCGGCTACGCCGCGTGCGAGGCGGCGGGTGTCGCGGTCGAGCAGGGCAGTGTCGGCGCGGGCGCCGGGGCGGTGGTCGGGTCGCTCAAGGGCGGGGTCGGCACGGCGAGCGAGCGCGTGGGCGGCTTCGTGGTCGGCGCGCTGGCGGTGGTCAACGCGCGCGGCGAGGCGGTGTCGTTCGAGACCGGGCGCCCCTTCGCGGCCGACCACGAGGTGGCGGGCGAGTTCGGGGCGCGCTGGCCGGACCGGGCGGCCTCGGTGCCCGGGCGGGAGACGGACCTGAACACCACGATCGGCGTGGTGGCGGTCGACGCGGACCTGTCGAAGGCCGAGTGCCGTCGCCTCGCGGTGGCGGCGCAGGACGGCCTGGCGCGGGCGGTGCGCCCGGCGCACTCGATGTTCGACGGCGACACCGTGTTCGCCCTGGCCACGGGCGCGCGGGACCTGCCGGCGGCCGAAGGGCCCTTCGGGGTGACGACACGCGCGGCCGGGCTGGACGAGCTGTGCGCCGCCGCGGCGCGGGTGTTCGCGCGGGCCTGCGTGCACGGGCTGGTGAGCGCCCGCGGCGTGGCCGGGGTGCCCGCCTACCGGGACGTGTGGCCGGAGGCGTTCGAGTAACGCGGCTGCCGTGGGGGCGATCTGATGGCCGTGAAGCGGGAACGGGAGTGGGCGGTCGTGGTGCACAACGACCACGTGAACTCCTACCAGTCGGTGGTCTACGCACTGCACGGCACGCTCGGGATGCCGGTCGAGCGGGGCATGGAGTTCGCCGGCGTCGTGCACCACCAGGGGATCGCCGAACTGACCCGGTTCGCCTCCCGCGACCAGGCCGAGGCGCTGGTCGCCGAACTGCAGGTGCTCGGTCTGCACGCGACGTTGCAGGGTGTCTGACGTGGACTTCCTGAACGCGCACGCGCTGCCGGACGGCCAGGTCCTGGTCGAGATGTCCCCGAACGTTGCCCAGTGCCTCTACGCGATCGCCGGGGAGCTGCTGACGGCGCTGGAAACCGGCCACCGCGGCCGGCGTCCGCTGCGCGACGAGGACCTCTTCCCCGACGCCTACCTGCTCATCCGCGAGGCCAGGGGGTTCCGCGAGCGGCACGGCGCGGCGATGCGCGAGCGCGTGACCACCGCCGTGCGGGCGATCGTGCGTGGCTGGCCGGGCACCCCGGCGTTCACGCTCGACCCGGCCTCGCTGCGGGCCTGGATGATCACCTTCGGCCACGCCCAGGTGCTCTACCTGCGGAAACCCCGGTGGCGGGACGGCCGTGCCTGGGACCGCTTCCCGGTCAGCGAGCGGGACGTCACCCTCGGGTGGCTCGCGCACGCCCAGGACGCCGTGGCGCTGGCGTGCGCAGTCTCACTCTGTGAACCCCCGGTGTCCGGCACGTAAGATGTCCGTCGTGCTTCGGATCCGCCGTGAACTCGTCGACGAGATCGTCGCCCACGCCCGCCGGGACCACCCGGACGAGGCGTGCGGGGTGATCGCCGGTCCCGAGGGCTCCGACCGCCCCGAGCGGTTCATCCCGATGCTGAACGCGGCGCGCTCGCCGACGTTCTACGAGTTCGACTCCGGTGACCTGCTCAAGCTCTACCGCGAGATGGACGCGAACGACGAGGTCCCGGTCGTGATCTACCACTCGCACACCGCGACCGAGGCCTACCCGTCACGCACCGACGTGTCCTACGCCTCCGAGCCCGACGCGCACTACGTGCTGGTCTCCACCCGCGACCCGGAAACCCACGAGTTCCGGTCGTACCGGATCGTGGACGGGGTCGTCACCGAGGAGCCCGTGGAGATCACGGAATAACGCCGGGCAGCCCGACGTCTGTCCTGGAAGAAACCCAAGCGGAGGTAGTTACCCATGGCCGTGACCGTGTCCATCCCCACCATCCTGCGTACGCACACGGGTGGTCAGAAGTCGGTCGAGGCGTCCGGCAAGACCGTGGCCGAGGTGATCGACGACATCGAGTCCCGGCACGGCGGCCTCAAGGCCCGCCTGGTCAAGGAGGACAAGCTCCACCGCTTCGTGAACGTCTACGTCAACGACGAGGACGTGCGCTTCGCCGGCGGCTTGGACGCCGAGGTCAAGGACGGCGACACGGTCACCATCCTGCCCGCGGTGGCCGGCGGCGCCAGCTAGGTCATGGCCCGGTACGAATCGCTGCTCGAAGCCCTCGGCGGCACGCCGCTGGTGGGGTTGCCCCGGCTGTCCCCGACGCACGACGTGCGCCTGTGGGCCAAGCTCGAGGACCGCAACCCGACCGGCTCGATCAAGGACCGGCCCGCGCTGGCCATGATCGAGGCCGCCGAGCGCGACGGCAGGCTGCGCCGTGGGTCCACGATCCTCGAGCCGACCTCGGGCAACACCGGCATCTCGCTCGCGATGGCCGCCAAGCTCAAGGGCTACGGCCTGGTGTGCGTGATGCCGGAGAACACCTCGGCCGAGCGCAAGCAGCTGCTCCAGGCCTACGGCGCGCGGATCGTGTTCTCGCCGGCGGCGGGCGGCTCGAACGAGGCCGTGCGGCGCGCCAAGGAGCTGGCCGAGAAGAACCCGGACTGGGTGATGCTCTACCAGTACGGCAACCCGGCCAACCCGGACGCGCACTACCGCGGCACCGGTCCCGAGCTGCTCAAGGACCTGCCGACGATCACCCACTTCGTCGGTGGCCTGGGCACCACGGGCACGCTGGTCGGCGTCGGCCGGTACCTGCACGAGCAGAAGCCGGACGTGCAGATCATCGCTGCCGAGCCGCGCTACGGCGAGCTGGTGTACGGGCTGCGCAACCTCGACGAGGGGTTCGTGCCGGAGCTGTACGACCCGGACGTGCTCAACGGCCGCTACTCGGTGGGCGCCTACGACGCGCTGCGCCGCACGCGTGAGCTGCTGGAGCACGAGGGCATCTTCGCCGGCATCTCGACCGGCGCGGTGCTGCACGCCGCGCTCGGGGTGGCCGAGAAGGCCGCCGCGAAGGGCGAGAAGGCCGACATCGCGTTCATCGTCGCCGACGCCGGCTGGAAGTACCTGTCCACCGGCGCCTACAGCGGCACGCTGGACGAGGCCGCCGAGCGCCTCGACGGGCAGCTCTGGGCCTGAGCGAGACCGGGGAACGCCCCTCTTCCGCCTCGGGAGAGGGGCGTTTCGCTGCTCGGCCAATTCAGGGTTTTCACCCGATTCCGCGGGTCCGCGCCGCTTGTACCGTGGAGTCATGAGCACGTTGCCCGCACCTCAGGCCGACCAGGCGAAGCGCGTCCTGCCGGCGAAGCCGAAGACCGCCGCGCTGGTGGTGCTGGCGTTCACCGCGCTGCTGTACCTCGTCGAGGGTCTCGACGTCGTGCTGAACAACCGGCTCGACGCCGAGGGCATCGCGCCGCGCTCGCTCGGCGGGCTGGACGGCGTGGTGTGGGCGCCGCTGCTGCACGGCAGCTGGGCGCACCTGCTGGCCAACACGCTGCCGGTCGTGGTGTTCGCCTTCCTCGCGATGGCGAGCGGAATCGCCCGCTGGGCGCTGGTGACCGCGACGATCTGGCTGGTCAGCGGGCTGGCCGTGTGGCTGACCGCGGAGCCGGGCACGATCACCATCGGCGCGTCCGGCCTCGCCTTCGGGTGGCTGGCGTACCTGCTGGTCCGCGGCCTGTTCAACCGCGCGTTCTGGCAGATCGTGCTCGCCGCGGTGCTGATCATCGGCTGGGGCGGGATGCTGTGGGGCGTGCTGCCCGGCCAGCCCGGCATCTCGTGGCAGGCGCACCTGTTCGGTGCGCTCGGCGGGGTACTGGCCGCCTGGTTCGCCGCGCGATCCGGGCGGAAGCGGGCGGTACCCTCGACTCCGTGAGCAGTCGTGAGGCCCCGATCGGTGTGTTCGATTCCGGCGTCGGGGGCCTGACGGTCGCCCGCGCGATCCTCGGCCAGCTGCCGCCCGAGCAGCTGCGGTACGTCGGGGACACCGCGCACAACCCGTACGGTCCGCTGCCGATCGCGCGGGCGCGGGAACTCGCACTCCAAGCGCTGGACAAGCTCGTCCAGGACGGGGTGAAGGCCCTGGTCATCGCGTGCAACACGGCGTCGGCGGCGTGCCTGCGGGACGCGCGGGAGCGCTACGACGTGCCGGTGATCGAGGTCGTGCTGCCCGCGGTGCGGCGGGCCGTCGCCGCCACCCACACCGGCCGGGTCGGCGTGATCGGCACCGAGGGCACCATCCGGTCCCGCGCCTACGAGGACGCCTTCGCCGCCGCGCGGGACGTGTCGGTCACCAGCGTCGCGTGTCCCCGGTTCGTGGACTTCGTCGAGCGCGGGGTCACGTCCGGGCGCCAGGTGCTCGGCCTCGCCCAGGGGTACCTCGAACCGCTGCTGCGCGCTGAGGTCGACACGCTCGTGCTGGGCTGCACGCACTACCCGTTGCTGACCGGGGTCCTGCAGATCGTCATGGGCCCGGACGTCACGCTCGTGTCCAGTGCCGAGGAGACCGCCAAGGACGTCGTCCGCGTGCTCACCGAACGGGACATGCTGGCCGAACGGGACACCCCGCCCCGGCACGAGTTCATCGCCACCGGCTCGCCGGAGCCGTTCGTCCGGCTCGCGCAGCGTTTCATGGGATTCGCGCCCGGCGTGCTCTCGCCCCTCAGCGCCTGAGCTGGCAGGGTGTTCTTCCGTGCGACTGACGATCCTCGGTTGCTCGGGCAGCGTTCCCGGCCCGGGCCAGCCCGCGTCCGGGTACCTGCTCGAAGCGGACGGCTTCCTGCTCGGCCTCGAGTTCGGCAACGGCGTGTTCGCCGAGCTGCAGAAGTGGTGTGACCCGTTCGACCTGGACGCGCTCGTGCTGTCGCACCTGCACCCGGATCACTGCGCGGATTTCAGCGCGCTCACCGTGCTGCGCCGCTACCACCCGGCCCCGCCCCACGACACCACCGCGCGCCGGCTGCCGGTGCACGGCCCGGCGAACGCGCCGGTGCGGCTGGCGATGGCGTACGCGCCGAACGAGGCGGAACTGGCCGAGACCGACCTGTCCGACGTCTACGAGTTCCACGCGCTGTCCGCCGAGCCGGTGAAGATCGGACCGTTCGAGGTGACCGCGGTCCCGGTCGACCACCCGACCGAGGCGTTCGGGCTACGGGTGCGCCACGCCGGCCGGACGCTGGCCTACACCGGCGACACCGGGCCCTGCGACACCCTCGCCGACCTGGTCCGCGACGTCGACGTGCTGCTCGCCGAGGCGTCCTGGACCGACGCCGCGGACCGGCCGCCGGGCGTGCACCTGTCCGGCAAGCAGGCGGGCGAGCTGGCGCGGGACGCGGGGGTGGCGCGGCTGCTCATCACGCACGTCGCGCCGTGGAGCGACTCCGACGCCATCCTCGCCGAGGCGCGGGCGGTGTTCCCGGGCGCGACGCTCGTCGAGCGGGGCGCGGTCTACGACATCTGAGGCCCGCCGCAGCGCCGCCCAGCAGGCCAGGCCGATCGGGATGATCAGCCAGCAGGACAGCAGCCGGTAGATCAGCGCGGCCGCGGCGGCGGCCGGTTCCGTGGCACCCGCCGCGACCAGGCCGGTGAGCAGGCTGACCTCGATGACGCCGATGCCGCCCGGCGTGAGCGGGATCTGCCGCACGAGCTGCACCGCGAGGTAGAGCGTCGCCAGTTCGAGCGGGCCGAGGCCGATGCCGGCGGCGCGGGCAGGCCGCGATCAGGCAGACCAGGTCGCCGAGCCAGTTCGCGGTCGCCGCGGCCAGCGCGAGCGCCGACAGGACGCCGGAGAGGACCATCACCGCGGCCGCCGCCTTCCGGTCCGCGCCACCGGCCCGGAACTGCTGGAAGGCGTACGCGGCGGACACGGCCGACCCGGCGGGGAGGCTGATCGAGATGGCGGAGCGGCTGTAGGTCAGGGCCAGCACGCGCCGGCGTCGCAGGGTCACGCCGAACGCGGTGAGCAGCCGTCGCTGCTGGCGGGCGAACATGCCCATCGACACGAACTCGGCGGCCGCCGCGACGGCCAGCCAGCGGGGGTCCGCCTCGCGCAGCGCGGCGCCGACCGCCGACGGCGAGGGAAGGCGGTCGCGCAGGGGCAGGACCACGATCGCCAGGACGGCCACCAGCCCGAGGCCGGTCCAGAGTCCGCGCCGCATCACGCACCCCCCTAATTCACTATACGATGAATTCTCCTCTCGTGCGCGAGTTTGTCAACGGGCGATGAATTACGCCGGGAGGTAGTCCTCGGCCAGGGCATCCGCGTAGGCGGCGAACAGCGCCAGGAAGTTCAGCGTCCCGCCGGGCACGTCGAACTCGGCGAGGTCGTAGGCCAGGTGCGAGCCGCGGTGGGCGGGGACGTCGTTGGTGACGTCGGTGAACCAGTCGAGGAAGGTCAGCTGCCGCTGGTCGCCGGGGCCGACCGGCGGGGTCAGCAGGTCGAGCAGCATCGGGCGGTTGCGCAGCGTCCAGCGGTAGAACTCGGAGAACTGGTAGAAGCGCTCCTCGACCGGCGTCGCCGCGACGCCGTGCACCCGTTCGGCCAGCGCCACGCCGTACTCGGTGGAAGCCTGCTCGGCCTCGCTCCACGCGCGGTCGTGCACCGACCGCAGGGACAGGCGTCCGTCACGCAGGCGGGTGAGATAGCTCGCCCACAAGGACGCACCGGGGTTGCCGAAGGTGTCCGTGCTGTCCCCGCGGGCCAGCGCGATGCCCCGTTCGATGCCCTCCAGGATCCCGGCATCCACATAGGACACCCAGGTGCCCGGTTCGCCCAGCTCGCGGTCGGCGAAGAACCGCAGCACGCCCTCGATGTTGCGCCAGCGCGGCGCGTAGCCCGGCACGATGTCGGCCGCCGGGCCGGCCGAGAGCGCGCGCACGAACGCCAGCCGCTGCGCGATCGTCATGCCGTTGATGTCCTCGGCGGTGCAGGTCAGCGTGTTCGCGCAGGTGGTCGTGGCCGCGGTGGCCGGCGCGGCGGTCAGGCACAGCAGGCAGGCGAGCAGGGTCGCGAAGGCGGCGCGCATGAACAGGCACAGTAGCGGGGTTCTACGCTGCACGCGTGGTGCGAAAAGACGGCAGGAACGACGACCAGCTCCGCGACGTGAAGATCACGCGGGGATTCCAGCAGTGGCCGGCCGGCTCGGTGCTCATCGAGTTCGGCAACACGAAGGTGCTCTGCGCGGCGAGCGTCAGCGAGGGTGTGCCGCGGTGGCGGACCGGATCAGGCCTGGGCTGGGTCACGGCCGAGTACGCCATGCTGCCCTCGGCCACGCACGACCGCAGCGACCGCGAGTCGGTCAAGGGGCGCATCGGCGGGCGGACCCACGAGATCAGCAGGCTCATCGGCCGCTCCCTGCGGGCCTGCATCGACCTGGCCGCGCTCGGCGAGAACACGATCCAGCTCGACTGCGACGTGATCCAGGCCGACGGCGGCACCCGCACGGCCGCGATCACCGGCGCCTACGTGGCGCTGGCCGACGCCGTCACCTGGCTCGCGGCGGCCGGGCGGCTGGCCGACCCGCAACCGCTTTCGGCGATGGTGTCCGCGGTCAGCGTCGGCGTGGTGGACGGGCGCGTGCGCCTGGACCTGCCCTACGAGGAGGACTCGCGGGCCGAGGTGGACATGAACGTCGTGGCCACCGACGCCGGGACGCTGATCGAGGTGCAGGGCACCGGCGAGGGCGCCACCTTCACCCGTTCCACTTTGGACAAGATGCTGGACCTGGCGCAGACCGGGTGCGCGGAGCTGACCCGGTTGCAGTCGGCGGCGCTGGCCGAGCCGTACCCGTACGAGCTGCCGGAGCCGGTGGCGGGCAAGAAGAAGGGCTCGAAGTGACCCGGGTCCTGCTCGCCACGCGCAACGCCAAGAAGCTCGGCGAGCTGCGGCGCATCCTCGCCGCGGAGGGCCTTGACGGTGCTGCGGGGCTCGAAGTGGTCGGCCTGTCCGACGTGCCGGAGTTCCCCGAGGCGCCGGAAACCGGCGCGACGTTCGAGGAGAACGCGGTCGCCAAGGCCAGGGACGCCGTCGCGGCCACCGGGCTGCCCGCGATCGCGGACGACTCCGGCCTGGCGGTCGACGCGCTGAACGGGATGCCCGGTGTGCTGTCCGCACGCGGGGCCGGCCGGCACGGCGACGACCAGGCGAACCTGGACCTGGTGCTCGCGCAGCTCATCGACACGCCGGACGAGCGCCGGGGCGCGGGCTTCGTGTGCGCGGCCGCGCTGGTGCTGCCGGGCGGGGAGGAGACGGTCGTCCGCGGCGAGTGGCGCGGGCGGCTGGTGCGGAAGCCGCGCGGTAGCAACGGCTTCGGGTACGACCCGGTCTTCGTGCCGGAGGGGGAGACCCGCACGTCGGCGGAGATGGCACCGGCGGAGAAGGACGCGGCCTCCCACCGCGGCCGCGCGCTGCGAGCGCTGCTGCCCGCGTTGCGCGAGCTGGCCGGAAGCTGAGGTTGGAGCCCGGGAGCTACGTGGCTCGGGTGGCTCCCGGGGAGTTCGCGGGTTGCGCGCGGTGCTGCCCGCGGTGCGAAGTCGCTGGACGCTGAAGTTCGAGCCTGGCAGCCACCTGGCCCGGGTGCTCGGGGGAGTTTGCGGGTTGCGCGTGTTGGCGGCGCCGTGCGGGCCGCGCCCGCTATAGCGCCTGCGAGCCGGCCGGACGCTGAGCAGTGGAGCCCCGGAGGCCACCCAGCGCAGGTGGCCTCCGGGAGTTCAGGCGGCCGCCGGGAGATCGGCGGGCACGAGGCGGAACGAGACGGTCTGCCCCGGCCGCGCCTGGGCCATCACCGGCAGGTCGTCGGTCAGCACGACGCCGATCACCGGGTACCCACCGGTCACCGGGTGGTCGGCGAGGAACACCAGCGGCAGCCCCGAGGGCGGCACCTGGATCGCGCCCGGCACCATGCCCTCGCTGAGCAGCTCGCCCTCCCGGGACCGTTCCAGCGCCGGACCGGTGAGCCGGACGCCGACGCGGTTGCTCTCCGACGTCACCTCGTAGGTCGCCGTCGAAAAGGTCTTCAGCGCCTCCGGGGTGAACCAGTCGTCCCGCGGGCCGGGCATCACCCGCACCGTCAGCGCGAACCCGGCCGGATCGGGCACCGGCGCGACCTCGACCGACGGCAGCGGGCCGCACTCGTCGGTGCCGATGGGCAGCACGTCGCCCTCGCTCAGCGCCGCCGGGCCGAGCCCGGCCAGCAGATCCGTCGAGCGGGACTCCAGCACCTTGTCCACCCCGATCCCGCCGCGCACCGCGAGGTAGGTGCGCAGCCCGGAGGTCGGCGCACCCAGCGTCAGCTCCTCGCCCGGCCACACGGTGAACGGCGCGTTCATCGCCTCTCCGCGGCTGCCGCGCCGGATCGGGCACGGCGCGCCGGTCACCACGACCCGCGCGACCTGCCGGAACCGCAGCACCAGACCGCCGAAGGTGGTCTCCAGCACCGCGGCGCCGTCCAGGTTGCCGACGAGCCGGTTGGCCAGCGCGGCCGAGCGCCGGTCGGCCGCCCCGGACCGGCCGACCCCCAAGGCGGCCAGTCCGGGACGTCCCAGGTCCTGCACCGTGGTCAGCGGACCCGGCCGCACCACCTCGATCATCGAACCTCCCGGAAGCGGATGCGGGTGCCCGGCCGCAGCAGGGCGGGCGGCCTGCGGGCCGGGTCCCACAGCGGGACCTCGGTCCGGCCGACCAGCTGCCAGCCACCGGGCGACGACCGCGGGTAGATGCCGGTGAACTCACCGGCGATGGCGACCGCCCCGGCCGGCACGTGCGTCCGCGGCGTGGCCCGCCGCGGCAGGTGCAGCTTCGGGTGCAGCCCGGTCAGGTAACCGAAACCGGGCGCGAACCCGCCGAACGCCACCGTGTACTCGGCGGCGGTGTGCATCTCGACGACACCGTCCGCGCCGAGGCCGGTGTGCTTGCCGACCTCGGCCAGGTCGGCGCCGTCGTAGTACACGGGGATCTCCACCAGCTCGCCGCGCATCGCCTGGGCGGGCACCGGTTCGGTGCCCGCCAGCAGCTCCGCCAGCTCGCCGGCGCCGATCACGGCCGGGTCGAAGCGCACCAGGAGGGTGCGCGCCGCCGGCACCAGTTCCGTCACGCCGTCGGGACGAGGGTCGGACAGCGCGGAGTACAGGCCGAGCACCGCGTCGATCCCGCCGGTGTCCCCGACGTCCACCAGCAGCGCCTGGTCCCCGCATCGCCGGATGTTCATGCGAAGCTCCGCACCTCGACCCCGGCCGACACCAGCGCGGTCCGGGCCGCGGTGGCCAGTTCCACCGCGCCCGGGGTGTCGCTGTGCACGCACAGCGAGCCCGCCTGGAGGGGGATGACCGTGCCGTCCACGGCCACCACCTCGCCGTCCCGCACCAGCCGCACGCACCGCCGCGCCACCTCGTCCGCGTCGGTCAGCACCGCCCCCGGCTCGCGCCGGGGGAGGAGCCGCCCGTCGGGCGAGTAACCGCGGTCGGCGAACGCCTCGGCGATGGTGGTCAGCCCGGCCTCGGCGGCCCGCGCCAGCCACCGGGACCCCGGCTGCCCGAGCACGGGCAGCGTCGGGTCGTACTGCCACACCGCCTCGGCCACCGCGCCCGCCTGCTTCTCGTGCGTGGCGATGGCGTTGTACAGCGCGCCGTGCGGCTTGACGTAGGCGATCTCGCCGCCCGACGCGCCGGCCAGCGCGTCGAGCGCGCCCAGCTGGTAGAGGATCTCGTCGATCAGTTCGACGGGGTCCACGTCGAGGAACCGGCGGCCGAAGCCGGCCAGGTCCCGGTACCCGACGTGGGCTCCGATGGTGACCCCGCGCTTCACCGCCGCCTCGCACACGTGCCGCATGGTCGAGGGGTCACCGGCGTGGAAGCCGCAGGCCACGTTGGCGCCGGTCACGACGTCCAGCAGGGCTTCGTCATCGGCGATCCGCCAGGCGCCGAACCCTTCGCCCACGTCGCAGTTCAAATCGATGGTGGCGGTGGTCGCGGGGGCGCTCATCGTGCGACTTCCACCGTCTCGGCCGTGGTCACGACCGGCTCCTCCTCGGGCGCCTGGCGGGACAGCGCGATGCCGATCCCGGTCAGGACCGCGGTCGCCACCAGGTACAGCGCCACCGCGAACCACGAGTCGTAGGCGGCCAGCAGGGCGGTGAAGATCAGCGGGGCCACGGCGCCACCGATCGGGCCGGCCAGCGTGTAGGCCAGCGAGCTGCCGGTGTAGCGCAGCCGGGCGGTGAACTGCTCGGTGATGAGCGCGGCCTGCGGGCCGTACAGCAGGGCGTGGATGGCCAGCGCGATCACCATGCCGACCGCGACGGCGAGGAACGACCCGGTGCTCGCCATCGGGAAGAAGATGAACGGCCACACGGCCGCGGCGATCGTGCCCACCGTGTAGAGCGTGCGCCGGTTGATGCGGTCGGACAGCGCGCCCGCGGCCGGCATCAGGAACAGCTGGAAGGCCGAACCGATCATCACCGCGGTGAGGCCCTCGCTGCGGCTCATGCCGAGCTCGGTGGTCATGTAGGTGAGGACGAAGACGGTGAACAGGGAGTAGAGGACGTCCGGGCAGACGCGGACCAGGATGCCGGCGATCAGGGCCCGCGGCTCCTTGGTGAAGACCTCCTTCAGCGGGGCCGTCGGCGCCTCGCCCTTCTCGGCGATCTTCTTGAAGACCGGGGTCTCCTCGAGCTTCATCCGCAGCCACAGGCCGAAGATGACCAGAACACCGGACAGCAGGAACGCGATGCGCCAGCCCCAGGACTCGAACGCCGCCTTCGACATCACCGCAGCCAGCAGCGCGATCACACCGTTGGCCAGCAGGTTGCCCGCCGGCGGGCCGATCTGGGCGGCGGAGGCCCAGAAGCCGCGCTTCTTCGGATCGCCGAACTCACTGGACAGCAGCACCGCGCCGCCCCACTCGCCACCGACACCGACACCCTGCGCGAACCGCAGCAGCACCAGGATCACGGCGGCCCAGCCGCCGATGGAGGCGTGGGTCGGCAGGATGCCGATCAGGAAGGTGGCGATACCGGTCAGCAGCAGGGTGAACACCAGGACCTGCTTGCGGCCCAGCTTGTCGCCGAGGCGGCCGAAGATGAACCCACCGAGCGGCCGGGCCAGGTAACCGACGGCGTAGGTCGAGAACGCGGCCATCGTGCCGACGAGGGCGTCGCCCGACGGGAAAAACAGCGTGCCGAACAACGTCGCGGCCGCCACCGAGTAGGCCGCGAAGTCGTAGTACTCGAGAGTGGTGCCGGACAGGCTAGCCACGAACGCGCGGCGCAGTGAGCGCTTGTCCGTGGGCTCAGTCGAAGCGGTCATCACGATGTCCATCCATCGAAGGGGAGTGAGGTAGGTCATGAAGTTAGGGATTGTTGAACGATCCGTCAATACTTTCGAGGAACATCGATCTGGCTTCGAAGCGTCTGGATAGACTTTTCGTAGAACAAGTCGCAGGTTGGACCGTCCTTCGATGGACTGGTTAAGTTTCCGTTACACGGTCCGACCCCTGAAAACACGGAGGCCCCGCGTGACCACCGACGCCGAGTCCACGGGCTCGATCCCCAGCACCGGGCTCGAGGCCGATCGCCTGCTGCTGGGGCGCACCAGCACGGCCGAACGGCTGGCGGACATCCTGCGGGGGCGCATCACCGAGGGCTTCTTCGAGCCCGGCAGCCGCCTGTCCGAGGAGGCGATCGGCGGGGCGCTGGGCGTCTCGCGGAACACGCTGCGTGAGGCGTTCCGGCTGCTCACGCACGAGAAGCTGCTGGTGCACGAGCTGAACCGGGGCGTCTTCGTGCGGCGGCTGTCGGTCGAGGACGTGATCGACCTGTACAAGGTGCGCAAGCTCGTGCAGTGCGCCGTGCTGCGGGAGATCACCAGCCCGCCGGGGGACAAGCTGCAGGCGGTGGAGGCCGCGGTGGCCGACGGCGAGGACGCCAAGAAGCGTCAGGCCTGGCGCGAGCTCGGCACCGCCAACATCCACTTCCACCAGGCGCTGATCACGCTCGCCGGCAGCCCCCGGGTGGACGAGCTGGTCCGCGGGCTGCTCGCCGAGCTGCGGCTGGTGTTCCACGTGATGGCCGACCCGCAGCCCTTCCACGAGCCTTACCTGGAGCGGAACCGGGAGATCCTGGAGACGCTGCGCACCGGCGACGGCGCCACGGCGGAGCGCCAGCTGGCCGCTTACCTGGACGACGCGGAGAAGCAGCTGGTGGAGGCCTACCGCCGGGTGATGTGAGCGCAGAACTCGCACTCCCGAGTGCAGAACTCACGCTCCCGAGCGTGGGACTCGCGTGCGGGAGCGTGGGACTCGCGGCCGCCGCGAGTCCCACGTTCGGGGCGGTGAGTCCCACGCTCCGAGTGGCGAGTTCTGCGTTCGGGGTGGCGAGTTCCGCGGTCAGGCGGAGATCTTCAGGTCCTTCAGCAGCTTGGCGACGTGGCCGGTCGCCCGGACGTTGTACATCGCCTTGACGATCGTGCCCTCGGGGTCGATCACGAACGTCGAGCGGATCACGCCCTGCACGATCCGGCCGTAGTTCTTCTTCTCGCCGAACGCGCCCCACTCCGTGAGCACCGTCTTGTCCGGATCGGACAGCAGCGGGAACGTCAGCCGCTCCGCCTCGGCGAACTTCGCCAGCTTCTCCGGCTTGTCCGGCGACACGCCGAGCACCTGGTAGCCGGCGCCGTCGAGCTCGCCGAGGTTGTCCCGGAAGTCGCAGGCCTGCTTGGTGCACCCGGGCGTGCCCGCCGCGGGGTAGAAGTACACGACGACGTGCCTGCCCCGGAAGTCCGACAGCGAGACCTGCGTGCCCGTGCTGTCGGGAAGGGTGAAGTCGGGGGCCTTGTCGCCGGCGGTGAGACGCTGCGGGTCAGTCATGCCCCGAGCGTATCCGGGCGCCGGTCAGGCGGGCCCGCAGTACACGGCGATCACCGGGCTGGTCGCGGTCGGCCGCAGGGTCAGCCGCATCTCGGCGGGCTCGGGCGGCGCGGCGAAGGCCAGGTTCACCCGCACGTCGCGCCCGGGTTGCACGTCCTTGCCCGCGTCGACGATTCCGCTGTACCCCTGCGTCGAGTCCACCACCTGCTTCGACGGCACGTCCCCGACGGTCGCCGTCACGCTCAGCCCGGACAGCCGGTACGGCTGGTCGCCGTCGTTGCGGATGATGATCTCGAACGCCACCGCCCGGTCGCTGCGTGGATACGCGCTCTCGCTGGGCTTGAACGGCTTCGGCGCGGACACCGACACCGCGACCCCGTCGCCGAACCGGAACTGGCCGCCGAAGTCCAGGGTGTGCAGCGCGGGAACCGCCTGCGGGATGGCCACGTCACCACCGGTGCTCGTCGACCCGCCCTCGACCTGCGCCGGCGCACCGCAAGCGGTCACCGCCACCAGGACGAGCGCGGCCATCGCGTGCCTCGGGGTGCGCACAGGGGCCACTTCCTCACTTCTTCAGCCGCCCGGCTGGTCCGTTCGGGGTAGGTATTTCCGCCGGGCGCGCTCCACTCTGTCCCTACTCGCGAGTGCGTGCGAGTCACCGCGCGGGGTTGACGCGGACCTGGTGTCGGGATGTGGCCGATCCGTGACCGGAGCGGCACCAGCCGTGATCGCGCTCACCCCGGCGGGTTCAGACCGCCATCGCGAGGAAGAGGATGAAGGTGCCGCAGCCGACCAGCCACGCCACGATCAGCCAGCCGAAATCGCGCCACGGGTCGACCGTGTGGTTGTCCTCGCCGGGCACGTAGACGCCGCGTTGCTCGAACCAGTCCGCCACGCTGCTCACCCACTTCAAGGGGTTGCGGCCCGCCACGTTCACCTCCGCCTGCTGCGCGATCACGGTCACAGTAACGGGCCGTCTGAGCTATCGGTTTGTCACCGTGCGTACGACATTTGGCCTATCGGATGTGAGCTCGATCACGACCTGAGGCAACGAACTGATAACAACAGTAATCATGTCGCGGGCAGTAAGCGGCTTCGGAGAGGTTCAGCGTGACGAGCGACGACAAAGACACTCGGGCGAGTGCCACGACGCGGCAGATCAGTGTCGCGGAGTTGCTGCGCCGGGAAGGCGTCACGCAGGAGTTCACCGCGATCAAGCTGCCGAAGGAGCCCGTGGACGACTCCGGCATCACGCCCGAGATGGCCGAGGCGCCCACCGTGCGCATCCCGGCGGCCAGCATCCTGCGCCGGGAGAGCGAGCCGGGCAGCCGGTGGGACAAGCGCAAGGCCGGCCGCATCGGCGCGCTCGCCGCGGGCGTGGCGGCCCTGGCCGGTGTTGCGGTCAGCACCCTGACCACCGGCCAGCTGCACGACGCGGCCGCGCCGGGCGGAGCGGGCGGCGGCCCGGACACCAGGACCGGCCACACCCCGACGAGCACGATCGCCGCTCCCCAGCAGCAGTTGCTGGCCAGCAGCACGCCGACCTCGACCAGCAGCGCCGAGCTGCCGCCGTCGGGCAGCGCGTCCTCGCAGGCCCAGCCGCAGGCGGCCCAGCAGGGCGGCGCCGCCGGCGCGAGCGGCCAGGCGCGCACCGGCCAGTCGACGAGCAGCCGTGGCACGACGGCCGCGCCGACGACCACCTCGGCCGCCCCGGCGCCCGCCGCGGGCACGAGCCGGACCCAGCCCCAGACCACCACTCCGCGGACGACCACGACCTCGCCGACCACGACCGAGCCGACCTCGGAGCAGCCGAGCAGCTCGCCGGGAACGACGACCCAGCCGACCAGCAAGAGGAACGGCGGCCTGCTGGGCACCGTGGGCGGCCTGGTCGGCGGTCTGCTCGGCGGCTGACCCCTCGACGCGAACCGAAGGCCACTCCCGCGGGAGTGGCCTTCGGCGTGTTCAGCGGGGCATGCGCCGCCAGATCGCGCGCGGCAGCAGGCGCATCAGGAAGAACACCGGGCGCAGCACGGGCGGCACCCAGACCTCCCCGCGTCCCCGCCGCAGCGCGCGCACGGTCGCCGTCGCGACCTGTTCGGGCGTGCTGGAGAACGGGGCGGGCGACATGCCCTCGGTCATCCGCCCGATCACGAACCCCGGGCGCACCAGCAGCAGCCGCACGCCGCTGCCGTGCAACGCGTCGGCCAGGCCGCCGGCGAACCCGTCCAGCCCGGCCTTCGCCGAGCCGTACACGTAGTTGGCCCGCCGCACCCGCACCCCGGCGACCGAGGAGAACACCACGAGCTGCCCGCTGCCCTGCGCGCGCAACAGGTTCGCCAGCTCGGTCAGGACGCTCACGTGGGCGACGTAGTCCGTGTGGATCACGGCCATCGCGTGCGCCGCGTCGCGCTCGGCCCGCTCCTGGTCGCCCAGGATCCCGAACGCGACCACGACCGTCTCCAGTGGACCGTGCTCGGCGACCACCGCGTCCAGCACCTCGCGGTGCCGCGCCACGTCGTCGGCGTCGAACTCGACCCGCGCCACCTCGGACGCGCCGGCCCGGCGCAGCGACGCCTCTTCGTCATCGAGGTCGCCGCTGCGCCGGGCCGCCAGTACGAACTTCCGCTCGCCGTCCACGAGTTTCCGTGCCACGGCGAGGCCGATCTCACTGCGCCCGCCGAGCACCAGCACCGTTCCGCTCACGCGGGGCAGTCTGCCCGACGATCAGTGGGTGGTGTGGCCCGGCCGGTGCATGCGCCACCGCGACGGGCGGTGCCGTCCGGTCTGCTGCTGGGCGGCGGCCTCCGGCGACCCGGTCTGCTGCGGCACCGGACGCGTCGGGACGTCCGCGTTGCCGGGCACGTCGCCGGTGGCCATCGGCTGCTGCATCGTCGCGGCACCGCTGTCGGTGCTCTCGACGTGCACCTTCTTGCGCGCGGGCATGACTGCCATGATCAGGCCCAGCACCGCGCTCGCCCCGTGCAGCCAGTTGTCGGCCGCGTTGAGGTTGAGCGGGTTGCCCAGCCCGGATACCGGGTTGGACGCGATCACCCCGGTGATCATCAGGCCCCAGATGGTCACCAGGCCGAAGCCGATGAACAGGATCCAGCCGAAGGTGCGGGCCGACGCCGACGACGCGGCGAACAGCAGGCCCAGCACGCCGACCACCACGTGCACCAGGTTGTGCAGCGGGTTGATCATGAAGCCCATCAGCATGTGGTCCGGGTTGCCGGTGAAGTCACCGAAGCCGGTGCGCACGAACCCGATGATGCCGATCACGAGGTAGACCAGACCGACGAGCGCGGCGAGCACCTGGACCGGCTGGAAGCCGGCCGCCCGGACGCGGGCTTGTTCCGAACGAGACATGTCGCCTGTCCCCTTTGTCCGACGGACACCACGGTTGCGTGATGTGCCCGACGGGTTACCCGGTGGTGGAATCGGGCAAACTCACCGGACCAGCCGCCCGAGCAGGGCGGACGCGACCCCGATGGCGATCGCGGCGGAAGCGGCGAGCACCCCGGAGTCCACCCAGACGTGGGAGGGGGTGCCGATCAGCAGCCCGCGCAGCGCGTCCACCTCGTAACTGAGCGGGTTGACGTGGCTGAGCACGCGCAGCCAATCGGGCATCAGATCCACCGGGTAGAGCGCGTTGGACCCGAAGAACAACGGCATCGTGATCGCCTGCCCGATGCCCATCAGCCGTTCGCGGGACAGCACGAGCCCGGCGATCACGATCGACAGGCAGCAGAAGAACGCCGAGCCGAGCACCACGGTGAGCGCGGCGCCGAGCAGCTTCAGCGGGTTCGCGGTGAGGCCGACGCCGAGGACCGCCGCGAGGATCAGCACGATCACCGCCTGCGCGAACGCCCGCACCCCGGCCGCGAACGCCTTGCCGGTGACCAGCGCGGCGCGCGGGGTCGGCGTGACGAGCAGCTTGCCGAGCACACCGGCGTCGCGTTCCCAGATGATCTGGATGCCGTAGAAGATCGCGATGAACAACGCGGACTGCGCGAGGATGCCGGGGGCGAGGAAGTCCAGGTAAGGCGTGTCCCCGGTGGGGATCGCGCGCAGCCGGGTGAAGGTCTCGCCGAAGATCAGCAGCCACAGCGCGGGCTGGATCGCGCGGGTGATGAGTTCGGAGCGGTCGCGGCGCAGCTTCTGCAGCTCCACCAGGCACATCGTGCCCACCCTGGACAGCAGGCGGCGGACCGGCCGCGGGTCAGCCCAGGCGGCGTGCGGTGCGGCGAGCGGCGCGGACATCGCGCATCCCTCCCTTGTCGGCGTCGTCGAACGCGTCACCGGTGACCGCCCGGAAGACATCGTCCAGAGTGGACTCCGGCCCCAGCCGGGCCCGGAGCTCCGCCGGGCTGCCCTGCGCGCGGATCCGGCCGCGGTGCATGAGCGCGACCTGGTCGCAGTGCTGCTCGGCCTCGTCCATGTAGTGCGTGGTCACCAGCACGGTCATGCCGGTCTCGGCGCGGACCTGTTCGATGCGCTCCCACACGCCGGTGCGGGCGACCGGGTCGAGCCCGATGGTCGGCTCGTCGAGTATCAGCAGCCGGGGCGCGCTGACCAGCGCCTGCGCCAGTTCGAGGCGGCGGATCATGCCGCCGGAGTAGGTCGCGGCCGTGCGGTCGGCGTCGTCCAGCAGGCCCACGGCGCCGAGTGCGGTCTCGACCTGCTCGGCGCGCTCGCGTCGCGGGACGTCGAAGAGGCGGGCGAACAGCGCCACGTTCTCCCGCCCGCTGAGCGAGCCGTCGGCGGAAAGTTGTTGCGGCACATAGCCGATCAGCCGCCGCACGCGCATCTTCCGGTGCGTGGCGTCGAGGCCGAACACCTCGATCGCGCCGGCCTTGACCGGCAGCAGCGTGGTGATCATGCGGATGGCGGTGGTCTTGCCCGCGCCGTTGGGGCCGAGCAGCCCGAAGACCTGGCCCGCCGGGATCTCCAGGTCGACGCCGTCGACGGCGACCGCGTCACCGAAGGCGTGCCGGAGCCCGGTGCAGCGCACCGCGGGTGTGGTCATTTCCCCTCCTGGATCGCGGCGATCAGCCGGTCGAGCGCGGGCAGCGCGGCTTCGAGCGCGTCGCGGTCCCCGGCCGGCAGGCACGCGATCGCCGAGGTCACGAACTCGGTGCGGGTGCGCCGCCAGTTCGCCAGCCGGTCCCGCGCCGGGCCGGTCAGCTCCAGCCGCGCGGCCCGGCGGTCGCCGGGATCGATCCGCCGGTCCAGCAGTCCGGCGTCGACGAGCTGGTTGACCAGCGAGCTGACCGAATTGCCGGCCAGGTGCAGGGCACGCGCGGCGGCGGCGACGCCGATGCCGGGGTGTTTCTCGACCACGCGGAGCAGTTCGATCTGCGCCGGACGCAGGGGCGCGTGCGGCAGCGTGTCCCGCACGCGCCGCCGGACGACCCGCCGCAGCGCGGCCGTGGTCGTCATCAGGTTCTCGGCCAGTTCTCGCACGTCCGCCAAGGTAGCTCTGACTCGGAGCTATTAGCAACGCTCACTAATTTCGCTTTCCGGAGGAAGCGGAGTATTCGTGAAGGGTGAATCCTGATCGCAAGAAGCGCGCGGCCGACGCGTTCCACCGGCTGGTCAACCCGCTGGCGAAGCGCCTGCCCGGCCAGGTGGTCCTCGAAACGATCGGCAGGCGCACCGGTCAGCCCCGGCACACTCCGGTCGGCGGGAAGGTCGTCGACGGCGCCTTCTGGTTCGTCTCCGGCGACGGGCGGCGGGCGTCCTACATCCGCAACATCGAGGCCAACCCGAAGGTGCGCGTGCGGCTGGGCCGCGTCTGGCGCACCGGCACCGCCCACCTCCTGCCCGGCGACGACCCGCACGAGCGGCTGAAGAAACTGCCGGCGGGCAACAGCATGATCGTGCGCCGCCTGGGGATCGCGCTGCTGACGGTGCGCGTCGACCTCGATTAGGGCAGGTGGAAGACCGCGCCGGGAGCGGCGTAGGCGACCGGGCCGCC
This sequence comes from Amycolatopsis ruanii, assembly GCF_003385175.1. Lineage (NCBI taxonomy): Bacteria > Bacillati > Actinomycetota > Actinomycetes > Pseudonocardiales > Pseudonocardiaceae > Amycolatopsis > Amycolatopsis ruanii. Next base: position 5,510 of record NZ_PQHY01000063.1, on the reverse strand, counting down.
GACCTCGCACAGCAGCGCGTCGCAGTTCTTGGCCGGCGCCGCCACCGCGGGGCAGGGCGCGGTGTCCCCGGAGTAGGCCAGCGACGCCGCGCCCGCCTCGATCCGCACGCCGAACGCCGGCATGCCGTGCTCGACGGCCGTGGCGGTGAACGTATCGGCCCGATCTCGGTTGGTCGGGAAGTCCGCCAGCCTGCCGGTGATCCCGGGTGGGCCGAACAGCGGGATCGGCGCGACCAGTTCGAGGTCGGCGAACAGGGCGCCGTAGTACGCGGTGAGCAGGTGCGAGATCCAGATGGCGGCGAGCCGGTCCAGGCCGGTGTGGCGGCGCAGCTCGGCGAGGGTGCCCGGCCGGCGTCGAGCCACACGTGCGTCCCGCCGCTGGTGACCAGAGCTCAGCCCATCGCGCATGATCGACTTGTCGACATCTCTACTGTGGACGGAAACACCCGTCCGGGTGGCGGGGCCTGCTCGCTAAAGTCCTGCGGGTGAGTACCGGAATCTCCACATTGGCGAGTCAGTGCCCCGCGCTGTCCCGGACGAGGGCCCTGGCGAGCTGGGTCGGCGACGGGAGACCCGTTACCCCCAAAGGAGTTCTGCGGCCCGCCGACGTTCCCTCGGTCGCCGGGGCGCTGGGCGTCGAGGTGGGGGAGAAGGTCCGCTCGGCCGCGGACGTCGTCACGATCCACCGGCCGTGGGTGGCCGCGGAAGGCGCGGGGCTGATCGAGGTCGGTGTCGCGGAGGCGGTCGCGCGCCCGCCGCACGACGATCCGGCGCAGCTGTGGCTCAAGGGCCTCGACGCGGTCCTGCGGGCCGAGTCGGCCGATCCACGCCGTCGTGGCGCGTTCGCGTTGTGCCGGGCGGTGCTGACCGCGCTGGCCAACGGCCCGCTGCTGGACGACCTGGTGTTCTCGGTGCACCGGCTGCTCAAGGGCAGCGAGGACGGCGACGCGGTCGCTTCGAGTTTCGGTGGCGCGGAACTGTTCCCGCTCGACGCCGCACTGGACGTGCTCACCGAGTTCGGCGCGCTGGACGGCGACCGGAAGGTCACGCCGCTGGGCCAGTGGGCGCTAGACGAGTGGGCCGCTCGTGAACCGCGGCCGGTCACGCCCGAGCTGCGCGCCGCGCAGCTGCTGGGCCGTCTCGCGCCGCTGCCCGCCGACGAGGCGTGGCACCAGGCACTGCGCTGGTTCGAGGGCAGGCGCCCGGTGGACGGCGCCGCGCAACTGCTGCACGCCGCGGAGTTCGCGTCACCGGTCGAGCGCGTGGCGGCCATCGAGGTGGTCGCCGGTTTCGGCGACGAGGTGCTGCCGGCCTGGCACGTCGCGCTGAGTTACCGCAACGTGCGCCCGCACGCCGCGGCGATGCTGGAGATGTGGGACGAGGGCCCGGGGTTGTCCGGAGCGGAGCGGCGGCGGCTGGTCACCGAGTACGCGTTGTCCGCGCGGGAGCGCAGCGGGGTCGAGGAGGCGTACCACTACGTACGCGACCGCGGCGGGCTCGACGCGCTGGAGCCCGAGGCGACGGCGTTGCGCCGTGAGCTGCGGGCGTTCGCCGAGTCGGTGCGGCTGACCGTGTACCAGCTGAAGATCACCGTGACCGGCCGGAAGCCGCCGCAGTGGTGGCGATTGGTGATCCCGGCGAGCGTGACGCTCGACGTCTTCGCCGAGGCGCTCGACGCGGACGGCGAGGAGCACCACTTCGAGGCCGACGGTGTGCGGTACGCCGACCCGTTCTTCGGCCTGGGCGAGGACCGCGACGAGCACGACGTGCGGTTGTCGCACGTGCTGGTGCGGCCGGGGACGAGCCTGCGGTTCTTCGTGGGCGCGGTCGAGCACTCCGTCACGTGCGAGAAGATCCTCGACCCCGACCCGCAGCTGAGCTATCCGCGCTGCACGAGCGTGTCCAAGGCCGGGGAAAGCGTTTCCGCCCGGAACAAGCGCCTGGCCGCCGTGCGCATCCCGCACCCCGCGCACCCCTGGTGATCAGCCGTCCGCGGCATGGCGGGCCAGCCTTTCTGCCAGTGCCCGGACCAGGTCGCGGAGCGCGCCGGGCTGCTCGACGACGAACGGCTGGTCGAGCGCCGCGAGCAGGGGCGGTATCCAGTCGAGCCGCTGCGCCCGGATCCGGGCCCGCACCCAGGGCTCGCCGCCGGTGATCGTCTCCAGCGACGCGACGGACGGCGGGAAGACGGAGCGGATCCGTTCGGGCGCCGAGCGGATCCGCACGGACACCTCGTGCTCGTACGGCGTCTCGGCGAGGGCGCTGAGCACCCGCTCGGCAGGGTCGAATCCCGCCGGCACGTCGAATGTTCCGGCGCCGATTTCGACGGTCCTGATCCGGTCGATCCGGAACGTGCGCACCTGCCCGCCGGCGGAGTCGAAGCCGCTCAGGTACCACCGCCCGGAGTGCGCCACCACCCCGTACGGGTGGACGACGCGTTCGCTGGCGCCGCCATGGCCCGCGGTGTAAGCGATTTCGAGCGGCCGGCTATCCCGCGCCGCCTCCGCCACGGTGAGCAGCACCCCGGCCTCCGCCGTGAGCGCCGGTCGTGGGGGCGCGGTGAAGCCGGCGATCTCCAGCAGCGCGTCGAGCCGCTGCCCGACGGCGTCGGGCAGCACCCGCCGGATCTTCGCGACCGCGCTCTCGGCGGCCGCGACCGACGTGGTGATCAGGCCGGCTCGCCGCCCCGCGACCAGACCGAGCAGGACGGCGAGCGCCTCCTCGTCGGTGAGCATCAGCGGGGGCATCCGGTAGCCGGGCGACAGCCGGTATCCGCCGTGCCGTCCGCGCACCGCGCGGACCGGGACGTCGAGGTCGCGGAGGTGATCGACGTAGCGGCGGACGGTGCGCTCGTCGACGTCGAGCCGCCCGGCGAGCTCGGCGACGGTCCGGGTCCCACCGCTCTGGAGGATCTCCAGCAGGGCCAGCACTCGGGCGATCGGCCGGGTCACCCGAAGATCCTCGCAATACCGGGCGGATCCTGTCCACTATCGCCTCTAGCGTGGCCGGTGTCCCTCCGCAGAAAGGAACCCGCCGTGCAGCTTCTCTCCGTCCGCGTCATCACCGACGACGTCGCCCGCCTCGCCGAGTTCTACGAGCAGGTGACCGGCCTCCGGGCGCGGTGGCTCGCCGAGCAGTTCGCCGAGTTCGCCGGATCTTCGTGCACGCTGGCGATCGGCGGCGCCGAGACGATGGCGCTGTTCAGCCCCGGGGCGGCCGTGCCCGAGTCGAACCGGAGCGCGATCCTGGAGTTCCTCGTCGAGGACGTGGACCGGGCGTACGAACGGCTGACGGCGCTGGCGGTCGTCCCCGAGATCGTGCAGAAGCCGACGACGATGCCGTGGGGCAACCGGTCGCTGCTGTTCCGCGACCCCGACGGCAACCTGGTCAACTTCTTCGCGCCGCTCACCGAAGAGGCCAGGGCGAGGCTCGCGCACTGACCGGCTTCAGCCGCGCGCCAGCCGCTCCAGGATGAAGGCCCGCAGCCCCTCCAGCTCGGTGTCCACCGCGACCTCGATCCGGCCGGGCGCCACATCGCCTTCCGCGTCCTCGCGCAGGGCCTGCCGGCGCCGGTCGACCAGCGTGGCGCCGCGGGCCGGGCCCAGCGAGCACTCCACCTCGACCGGGTAGGTCTCGGTCCGCAGGATGCCCGGCCGGATCGCCTCCGCGACGGCGACCGCGTCGTGCAGCACCACGCCGTCCCACCCGAGGGCCTTGCGGTAGTGCGCGACGTAGTCCGGTGTCAGCGCCTCCAGTGCGGCGCCGATCGGCCCGGACGCGGCCAGCTTGCCCAGCCACGTGCGGTCCACCGCGCACCGGTAGGTCAGGTCCATCGGCACCAGCACGCACGGCACGGTCTCCTCGACCAGCACCCGCCGCGCCGCCTCCGGGTCGCTCCAGATGTTGAACTCCGCCGCACCCGTCGTGTTGCCGCCGGCCAGCCCGCCGCCCATGACGACGATGCGGCCGATCTTCTCCCGCACCTCGGGGTGCGCGGCGAGCAGCAGCGCGATGTTCGTCAGCGGCCCGATCGGCGCGATCGTCACCGGCTCGTCGGCGGCCTCCAGCAACGACACCAGCAGGCTCATCGCACCGCCCGGCTCCAGCGCCCGGCCCGGCTCGGGCAGCGCGGCCGAGCGTCCGGACAACCCGTCCGACCCGTGCACGTGGCTGGCGCGGTGCAGCTGGGCGTGCACCAGCGGCCGCGCGGCCCCGGCCGCCACCGGCACGTCCGCGCGCCCGCACAGCGCCAGCACGCGGCGCGCGTTGCGGGTGGTCGCTTCGAGCGGGACGTTGCCGAAGACCGTCGTGACCCCCAGCAGGTCGACGTCCTCGCTCAGCGCCGCCAGCGCGATCGCGAAGGCGTCGTCCACGCCCGGGTCGGTATCGATGATCAACGGTGTCGGCATACTGTCAACCTATGACATCGATGTGGGGATCGCCGGTGCTGTCCCGGGTGCAGGCGTGGCGCCGCGCCCGGCGCGACCCTCGTCAGGCGAAGTTCCTGACCGCCGATTCGCTGCGCTGGGTCCTGCGCAACCGCGCCTACACCCCCTGGTACCTGGTGCGGTACTGGCGGCTGCTGAAGTTCCGGCTGGCGAACCCGCACGTCATCCTGCGCGGCATGGTGTTCCTCGGCAAGGACGTGGAGATCCACTGCCGCCCCGGTTACGGCCGCCTGGAGATCGGGCGCTGGGTGCACATCGGCGACGGCAACGCGATCCGCTGCCACGAGGGCTCGCTGCGCATCGGGAACAAGGCCGTCTTCGGGCGCCAGAACGTCATCAACTGCTACCTCGACATCGAGCTCGGCGCGGCGACCCTGGTGGCCGACTGGGTCTACATCTGTGACTTCGACCACATCACGGCGGACATCAACCTGCCGATCAAGGACCAGGGGATCGTGAAGACCCCGGTCCGCATCGGGCCGGACACCTGGATCGGCACGAAGGTTTCGGTGCTGCGCGGCACCCGCGTCGGCCGCGGTTGCGTCCTCGGCGCACACGCCGTGGTGCGCGGCGACATCCCCGACTACGCCATCGCGGTCGGCTCCCCGGCGCGCGTGGTGCGCGACCGCCGCGCCGACTACGAAGCCGACGCCGAACGCCGCGAGGCCATCGCCGACATGGCCCGCAAGGCGAACAAGGCGCTGCAGAAGACCCTCGAGCAAAGCTAGCGCCGCGTAGCGGCTCCGTTGAGGGTGGCGGTGGGCGAGGGGCTGGCCACAAGGGTCTAGCACGGGTTGGTCCCCTGGTCGTCGACCTAGGTCGCGAGCACAAGATCGGCCCGGTCCGGCTAAGTCCTGGCCGCAGGCTACCGCGCCACCGCGACGGCGGCGGCTACACCTTCCTGCACACCCGCGCTGGCCGATCACTCCCGCCCTCTAGTGTCCTGAGTCGTTAATTCGAGTTCAGCTGTAGGGTGCGGCATGCCGAATCCGAAGCTGCCTGAGTTGGCCTTGTCCGTTGATGAGGCACAGACGTTGCGGAACTGGGTGCAGCGGCGGAAGA
>NZ_PQHY01000062.1:0-43180 GCF_003385175.1 Amycolatopsis ruanii | reverse complement strand
CCCCCGCCCGGAGGGGGCGGCACGCCCGGAGGGGGCGGCACGCCCGGAGTGCGGGCGGCACGCGGGGCGAGCGGGCACCCGCCTGGGGAGTGGGATGACACGCCCGGGTGGCGGGACGGTATGCCCGGCATGCGAGCGGCACGCCCGGCGCCCTGGAGAGGCGGAAGCACGCACCGGCTCAAACCGGTGTTACCGGCAGCCTCAGGGCGCCGGGCGCGGCCTCGGGCACCACCGGGTTCTTCGGCGCCACCGGGGTCAGCCGGGCGTACGGGGCGCCCAGCGGCGGGCGCGGATCGGGCTCGCCCTTGTTCGGCCACAGCGCCATCGCCCGTTCGGCCTGGGCGGTGATCGTCAGGGACGGGTTCACTCCCAGGTTCGCCGAGATCGCCGAACCGTCCACCACGTGCAGGCCCGGGTGGCCGTACAGCCGCTGGTAGGCGTCCACCACCCCGGTCTCCGGGGAGTCGCCGATCGCGCAGCCTCCGATGAAGTGCCCGGTCAGCGGGATGTTCGCGAAGTCGGTCCAGGCGCCCTGCGGCACCCCGTCGATCTTGGCCGCCACCCGCCGCGCGACCTCGTGCCCGGCCGGGATCCACGTCGGGTTCGGGGCACCGTCACCCTGGCGCGTCGTCATCCGGCGGCCGAACAGGCCCCGCCGCGTGTACGTGGTGACCGAGTTGTCCAGGCTCTGCATCACCAGCAGCCCCACCATCTGCTCCGACCACCGCCGCGGGTTCAGCAGGCGCGGCAGCTCGCGCCGGTGCCGGACGAGCTCCCGCAGGCCCAGCACCCACCGCCGCCGCCCGTCCGCGCCGTCCACCAGCACGGTGGCGAGCAGGCTCATCAGGTTGCTGCCCTTGCCGTACCGCACCGGCTCCACGTGCGTGACCTCGTCCGGGTGCATCGACGACGTGATCGCCACCCCGTCGGTGTAGTCGGCGTCCCTGTCACGGGATCGCACGGCCAGGATCGCCTCGGAGTTGGTCCGCGACAGGTACCCCAGCCGCCGCGAGATCCGCGGCAGCGAGCCGCGGTCGCGCAGCCGGTGCAGCAGCCGTTGCGTGCCCAGCGCCGACGCGGCGAACACGACCTGCTCGCACGTGAACGTCCGGCGCCGCCCGCGCGAGCCGGTCCGGACCGTCGTCACCCGGTAGCCGCCGCCGGGCCGCGGGCGAACGTCCACCACCGTCGTCAGCGGGTGCACCCGCGCCCCCGCCCGCTCGGCTAGGTGCAGGTAGTTCTTGACCAGCGTGTTCTTCGCGCCGTGCCGGCAGCCGGTCATGCACGATCCGCAGTGCGTGCAGGCGCGCCGGGCCGGGCCGGCGCCGCCGAAGAACGGGTCCGGCACCTCCTGCCCGGGCTTGCGGCCACCGGTCGCGAACAGCACCCCGACCGGCGTCGGCCGGACCGTGTGCCCGATGCCCATGTCCTCGGCCACCTCGCGCAGCACCCGGTCGGCGCGCGTGGTGCCCGGGTACTCGGTGACCCCGAGCATCCGCTTGGCCTGGTCGTAGTAGGGCGCCAGCTCGGCGCGCCAGTCGGTGATGTGCGCCCACTGCGCGTCCTCGTAGAACGGCCGCGGCGGCTCGTACAGCGTGTTGGCGTAGACCAGCGACCCGCCGCCGACTCCGCTGCCGCTGAGGACGAACGTGTCCCGCAGCAGGGTCAGCCGCTGGATGCCGAAGCAGCCCAGCGCGGGCGCCCACAGGTACTTCCGCAGGCGCCACGAGGTCTTGGCGAACTCGTCGTCGGCGAACCGGCGGCCCGCCTCCAGCACCCCGACCCGGTAGCCCTTCTCCGTCAGGCGCAGCGCGCTCACGCTGCCCCCGAAACCCGAGCCGATCACCACCACGTCGTAGTCCAGCTCGCCGGTCATGCGCCGCCCCCTCCCGCCGTGATCGCGCGGTAGTCGCCCAGATCCAGGGCCCGGGTCCGCAACCGGTACTGGGTGACCGTGCCGGGCCAGTTGTTGACGATCCGGCCCGCCTCGTTGCGGTACCAGCTGGAGCAACGGGTCCACACCGACCGGCCGAGCTTGCGCTGCAGCACGGTGTCGAAGCGGGCGGCGACCTCGGGCTTGACGTCGAGCGCCACCCCCGGCCTGCCCGCCAGCGCCCGCACCGCCTGCACGATGTAGCGGGCCTGCGATTCGAGCATGGCGACGATCGAGTTGCCACCCAGGTTGGTGTTCGGGCCGTAGACCAGGAAGAGATTCGGAAACCCCGGCACCGTCATACCGAGGTAGGCCCACGCGCCGTCGCGCCAGGTGCCGGCCAGGTCCGCGCCGCCGCGGCCGCGCACCGTCATCGGCGCCAGGAAGTCGGTGGCGCGGAACCCGGTGCCGTAGATCAGGGCGTCCGCCTCGTGCACCACGCCGTCGGCGGTGCGCACGCCCTCGGGCACGATCTCGACGATCTTCTCCGTCTCCACCGACACGTTCGGCCGGGTCAGGGCCGGGTAGTAGTCGTTGGAGAACAACGCGCGCTTGCACCCGGGGTCGTAGTCCGGGGTGAGCTTGGCGCGCAGCTCCGGGTCCGGCACCTGGCTCTCGCGGTGCCGGTTCGCCAGCCGTTCCAGGTACCGGCGCACCAGCGGGAGATCGACGAGCCCGAGCGAGAGGAACTCGCAGATCAGCCAGATGCGGAACCGCTCGATCTTCTGGGTGACCGGCAGGCGGCGGAACAGCGCGCGGTGCCACCGCCGGTACGCCACGTCGTTCTTGGGCACGATCCACGGCGCCGAGCGCTGGAACACCGTGACGTGCCCCGCGATCCGCTGCAGCCGGGGCACGAACTGGATCGCGCTCGCGCCGGTGCCGATCACGGCCACCCGCTTGCCGGCGAGGTCGGCCTGGTGGTCCCAGGCCGCGGAGTGGAAGGCCGGTCCGCGGAAGGACTCGCGGCCGGCGATGTCGGGCAGCGCCGGGCGGGACAGCTGCCCCACCGCGGGCACCAGGACGTCGGCCTCGAGCACCTCGCCGGCCTCGGTGCGCACCCGCCACCGGCCGGTGCTCTCGTCGAACTCGGCGCTGGCCGCGCCGGTGCCGAACCGGATCCGGCCGGTCACCCCGTACTCGCGGGCGACGTCCTCGAGGTAGGTCTTGATGTCGGCCTGCAGGGAGAACCGCATCGGCCAGTCGGGGTTGGGCCGGTGGGAGAAGGAGTACAGCGGCGACGGGATGTCGCAGCCGGCGCCGGGGTAGGTGTTCTCCCGCCACACCCCGCCGATCTCGTCCGCTCGCTCCAGGATCGTGAAGTCACCGAAACCCGCGCGGACCAGTTCGGTCGCGACGGCCAGGCCGCCGAAACCGGCGCCGATGATCAGGACGGACGGCGGTCGGGGTGCGGTGCTGCGTGCCATGCTGCTCCTCGGCGGTGAGTGGGGCTACTCCACAGTAAGTGCTCGCGGTCACTTCCCCACAGAGACCACCGGCCAGAAAACCGAGATTTTCGGCCACCCCCGCCCGCGTACCGCCGACCGGCGGAATCCATACTTCCGGCCATGGCTCAGCTCCTGCCGGTCGCCGTCCGTGACTGGGACTTCCCGCGCGGGGTCGCCAGCGTCGCGCTGCTCGTGCGGTTCGGGGCCGAGCGCGGGGTGCCCCGCGACGCCCTGCTGCGCGGCACCGGGCTGCCGCCGTCGCGCCTGGACGACCCGGCGGCGCAGGTCGACGCCCACCAGGAGCTGACGGTCGCGCGCAACCTCGTCCGGGAACTCGGCGACCCGCCGGGCCTGGGGCTGGAGGCCGGGGTGCGGTACCGGGTCACCACGTTCGGCGTGTTCGGGTTCGCCTGCATCAGCAGCCCGACCCTGCGGGACGCGATCACCTTCGCCCTGCGCTACCTCGACCTCAGCTTCATCTTCTGCCTCCCGGTGGACGACCGGCTCGACGACGAGCTGCGGTTCGAGCTGCGGGACGACGGCCTGCCGCACGACGTGCGCCGGTTCCTGCTGGAGCGCGACATCACTGCCATCCACACGGTGATGCACGACCTGCTGCCCGGTGGTCTGCACGTCCGGCGCCTGCAGTTCCGCTTTCCCGCGCCACCCGATCCGGCCCGCTACGCGGAGGTGTTCGGGTTCCGTCCGGCGTTCGGCGCGCCCGCGCACCACGTCGCCATCGACGCCGCGTCCCTGGGGCAGCCGCTGCCGCAGGCCAGCGCGCACACCGTCGCGTTGTGCGAGGCGCAGTGCCGCGAGCTGGTCAGCCGCCGCCGGGCCCGCTCCGGCATCGCGCACCAGGTGCGGGACAAGCTGATCCGCGTCGGCGGCACGCTCGCGATGGAAGACGTGGCGCGGGAGCTGAACATCAGCACGCGCACGCTGCGGCGGCGGCTGGAGGACGCGGGCACCAGTTTCCGCGGTCTGCTCGACGAGGTCCGGCAGGCGCTGGCCGAGGAGATGCTCGCGACCGGCGCGCTGTCCGTGGAGGACGTGGCGCTGCGGCTGGGGTACGCGGAGGCGTCCAGTTTCATCTACGCGTTCCGCCGCTGGACCGGCACCACCCCGGCGCGGTACCTGCGGGCCGGGAAACGGGCCTGACTTTTCGTCCGGTTTCGACGGTGCGACACGGCTGTCAGGTGTCAACCACGCGATTCCGGGGTAGATCAAGGGTCTCTTCAGCTGCGAGGAGGCCGCACATGTTGACGCTGCTCCAGCCCGCGCGCGAAGCGGGCGAAACGATCCGCACGGCGACCCGCGAGCACCTGTTGCTGGCGCTGCTGGACATCCCGCGACTACTGCGTCATCCGATCTGGCGGCCGGAGGATCCGGACGAGGGCGCCGGGCTGGGCGTGGTGCTGGTGCCCGGTTTCGGTTTCGGCGATCGCAGCCTGACCCTGGCCGGCGCGTGGCTGAAAGCGCGTGGCTACCGGCCGTCCGGGTCACGGATCGGTCTCAACGTCGGGTGCACCACGGAGCTGGTCGACCGGATCGAGGCGCGGCTGGAGCGGCACGCCGAGGACACCGGCGGCCGCGTCGTCCTCATCGGGCAGAGCCGCGGCGGCTGGCTGGCGCGGCTGGCCGCGATCCGCCGGCCGGATCTGGTGCGCGGACTGGTGATGCTGGGCAGCCCGGTGCTCGATCCGCTCGGCGCGCACCCGAAGGTGGTGCGCGTGGCCCGCCTCCTCGCCCGTCTGTCCACTTTGGGCGTTCCCGGCCTGATGGACCCGGACTGCTTCACCGGCTCGTGCTACGACGAGAACATGAAGTCGCTGGCCGCTCCCCTGCCGCCGGAAGTGCCCGCGCTGGCGGTGTACTCGCGCGCGGACACGATCGCGCCGTGGCAGCTGTGCCAGGACCCCTACGCCGAGTGCGTCGAGGTCCGCAGCACGCACACCGGGATGGGCCTGGACCCGGACTTCTACGTCGCCGCCGCGCCGCGCCTGGCGCGCTGGGCGCGGGCCGGGGACACCGCGGAGCTGTCGCGGGCGAGCTGAGCCGGTCCGGCAGGATCGGGGCATGACGGAATGGGCACGCGCGATCGGCACGGGGTGGGTCCTGGACGGGCCGGTGACGGGTCCGGACACCGACGAGTTCGCCGACCCCGGCGAGATCACGGCGGCGCTGACCGCCGCGCCGGGTGATTCGCTGCTGGCGGTGCAACACCCGCACCGCAGGCCGGGCGGCACCACGCTGCGGGAAGCGCTGCCCGCGGCGCGGGCGATGCTGGACCGGTTGCGGGAGCGGGACTACCGGCCGGTGCGCGACGTCGTGGCGCCCTACCGGATCGCCGGGCGCGACGGGACCGCGGCGGGGGTGCTGTGCCTGGTCGATCCGTCGGCGGTCGGGGCGCGGATCCGGCACGGCGAGGAGGTCTACGCCGGTGTGGTCGCGGAACGCGCCGCCGCCCTGCGAGCGCTGGGCTGCGCGACCAGCGCGGCGATGCTGGTGCCGGTCTCCGGCGCGGGCCTCACGTCCGCCGCGCTCGGCGCGATGCGCGGGAACCCCGCCGTGGACGTGACCGACCGCGCCGGCCGCTCGCACCGGTTGTGGCTGACGGGTCCCGGCGCCGAGCAGGACCGGCTGCTCGACGCGGTGCGCGCCGCTCCGGTGCTGGTGGCCGACGGCAACCACCGGGTCGCCGGGCACCCCGCTTCTGGCGCTGGTGACGGCGGGACCGGACCTGCGCATCGGCGCGATCCACCGCACGATCAGCGGCACCGGCCTGACGGCGCCCGATCTGGCGTCCGCGTGGCGCGCCGCGGGCCTGGCGGTCCGCGAGGTGTCCGAAGTGGACGCTCCGGCCCCGGGCACGGTCGCGGTCACCGCCCGCGGCGGCGCGCTGGTGGTCGGACTGCCAGGCGGGCCCGTCCACGCCGTGGTGGAGAACCTGCTGCTGGCGCGGGCGCTCGGCCTGGACCCGGAGGGCCCGCACGTGCACGCGCTACCCGGCGGGCACGCTCCCGGACCGGGGACGGACGCCGTACTGCGTCTGGCGGCCGTCCCGCTGTCCGAAGTGCTCGCCGCACACGCCCAGGGCCGCCGGATGCCGCGCAAGAGCACGTACTTCACCCCGAAACCGCGCAGCGGCCTGCTGCTGGCCGCGCTGGAGGCGTGACTCAGACCGGCACCGGCCCGTCCGCCCGCAGCGACCCGGCGCCGTGCACGCACCGGCCGCCCACGAAGGTCGCCAGCACGCCGATCTCGCTGATCCGCGCGCTGGGCACCGTCGTCGGGTCGTCGTCCAGCAGCACCATGTCCGCGCGCAGCCCCGCGGCGAGCCGGCCGCGTTCGTGTTCCTGGTGCGAGGCCCACGCCGGGTGCGCGGTGCAGGAACGCAACGCTTCGGTGGCGTCCACCCGCTCGTCCGGGCTCAGCACGACCCCGGCGCTGGTGGTCCGCTCGACCATGGACCGCAGGCCGGCCAGCGGCGCGCCCACCCCGACGCAGGGCCGGTCGGAGCTGCCCGGCACCCGCAACCCGGCGTCCACAAAGGACTGGTGCCGGTACAGCCACGGCACCCGCGCCGGCCCGAGCGCCTCGGCCATCGTGTCGCCGATCTCGTACAGGAACCGCGCCTGCGGCACCCCGACCACGCCGAGCGCGACCAGCCGCGGCAGCTGGTCCGGGCGCACCATCGCGGCGTGCTCGATGCGGTGGCGCACGTCCGGGCGCGGCAGCACCCGCTGCGCCTCCTCGAACGCGTCCAGCGTCAGGTCGATCGCCCGGTCGCCGATGGCGTGCGCGGCCACCCGCCAGCCGCTGCGGTGCGCGGCGATGATCGCCTCCCGCAGCACCTTCGGATCGTCCTGCAGCACCCCGAGGCCGCCGTGCGAGCAGAACGGTTCGGTCAGGGCGGCGGTGCGGCTGCTCAGCGCGCCGTCGGTGAAGATCTTCATCGGCCCCAGCCGCAGGAACTCGTCGCCGAACCCGCTGCGCAGCCCCAGGTCCACGCCGACCGATCCGGTGTCGGCGGGGTTGCCGCCGAGCGGGTGCAGCACCTCGCTGGCCGGCATCAGCTCGACCCGCAACGGCAGCGCCCCGCGCTCCCGCGCCAGGTGGTAGGCCGACGCCTCGGCCGGGCTGTGCCCGATCCAGCCGCCGCCGATCCCGGCCTCGGTCACCGCGGTCAGCCCCTCGGTGACGTACACCTTCGCGGCGCGCTCGATCGCGGCCGCCAGCTCCTCCACCGGATACGGCTTGACCAGGGCGTCCACCAGCTGCTGGGCCTGCTCGGCGAGCAGCCCGGTCGGCGCGCCGTCGTCGTCGCGGGCCACGACGCCGCCCTCCGGCACGCGCGCCGACCCGTCGAGCACCCCGGCCTGGGCGAGGATCGCCGAGCTGACCGTGCACATGTGGGCGGAGCGGTGCTTGAGCCACACCGGCCGCCCGCCGCCGGCGCGGTCCAGCGCGGCGCGGTCCGGGTGCCCGCCCAGCACGAAGTCGTCGTACTTCGAGCCGATCACCCACGCGTCGGCGGGCAGCTCGGCGGCCCGGGCGGCGACCGTGTCGTACAGCTCGTCCAGCGTCCGGCACACGGACAGGTCGATCTCGGCCAGCGACAGGCCGTACCAGACCATGTGGTTGTGCGCGTCGGCGAACCCCGGCGTGAGCACCGCGCCGTCCCCGTCGACCACGGTCCGCGCGGGCAGCCCCGCGACCTCCTCGTCGACCCCGACGATCCGCCCGTGCAGCACGCCCACGGTGTGCGCGCGGGGACGCTCGTCGGACACGGTCAGCGCACGGACGTTGCGCACCAGCAGGTCGAGCACGGGGAATCCTCTCGGTTCGGCAGCCCTTCCCCCGCAGACTAGGGGGCCGGGCCGCCGGATCGCACGCACCAGCGCCGAGCCGTATAGGTCGTTATACGCAGGTCCGGGCCTCGCGGTAGGCGTCGACCGCAGCTCCTCGAGATCGTCCACAGGCAGGCCCATCGCGTCTCCGGCCTGGAACCCGCCGCGCAGGCCTTCGCCGAGGCCACCGGCACGCTGCCGGTCCTCTACATCCACGGGGCGGGCTGGGTGTTCGGCAACGCGCACACCCACGACCGGCTGATCCGCGAGATCGCCGCCGGCCCCGGCGCGGCGGTTGTCTTCCCGGACTACGACCGCTCCCCCGAGGCGCGCCACCCGGTCGCGCTCGAGCAGAACTACGCGGCGGCCCGGTGGATCGTGGCGCACGGCGCGGAGCACGACCTGGACGCGAGCCGCCTGGCGATCGCCGGTGACTCGGGGGGTGGGAACACGACCGCGGCCGTGACGATCCTGGCCAAGCAGCGCGGCGACGTGACCTTCCGCCGGCAGGTGCTGTTCTACCCGGTCACCGACGCGAGTTTCGACACCGGCTCCTACCGGCAGTTCGCCACCGGCTACTTCCTCGCCCGCGACGGCACGACGTGGGGACCCGGCCCCGCGCGGAGATCACCGCCTCACCGCTGCGGGCGAGCCTGGACGAGCTGGCCGGCCTGCCGCCGGCGCTGGTGATCACCGCCGAGGCCGACGTGCTCCTCGACGAGGGCGAGGCGTATGCGAAGAGCGTCATCCACGACTTCGTAATGCTCAACGCGCTGCGCGGGACCAACGCCGCGGAAGCCGCGATCGACCAGGCGGTCGCGGTGCTGAAGCAGGCCCTGCGGGACTGATCCCCGACGGGGCAGCCGCCCCGCCAGGCCGGGTGCCGGCTTCGCCACTGGCGCGGAGCAGGCGCTCAGCCGCTCCGGTCGGTCGCCGCGATGACCCGTGCCAGCGCGGCGTGCAGCTGCTCCAGCTCGGCGACCTCCATCCCGAGCGTCTCCACCACCCGGTACGGGATCTTCTCGGCTTCGGCGCGCAGGGCGCGGCCGGACTCGGTCAGGTCGACCGTCAGCGCCCGCTCGTCGGAGCGGTTGCGTTCCCGCGTCAGGTAGCCCAGCGCCTCCAGTCGCTTGAGCAGGGGCGACAGCGTGGCGGGTTCCTGGCGCAGGGTCTCGGACAGGTCCTTCACCGACCGCGGCGCGCGGTCCCACAGCGCGAGCAGCACCAGGTACTGCGGGTGCGTGAGGCCGTAGGGCTTGAGCAGCGGCCGGTAGATCCCGATGACGCTGCGGGAGGCCACGGACAGGGCGAAGCACACCTGCCGGTCCAGCGCCAGCGGGTCCTCGCCCAGGTCGATCGCGGTCATGTGGCCCAGCCTACTCCCGTCGCAGTGCACTGATATTTAACGCATTAACTTTCAGGGTACTGTCGAAGGCGTGACCGAGCGCCGACGCCCCCATCCCCTCCAGTGGCTGTGGTACGCCCTCGGCGGCCGCCTCCCGGAGGCGCACCGCTCCTGGGTCCTGCACGACGTGACCGCCAAGACCTGGCTGTGGCGGCACGCGGCCCGGGCCTCGGTGCTGCTCCTGCCGCTGATGCTGGTCTGGTTGCTGCTGCCGGGCCCGCTCACGCTGCGGCTGAGCCTGGTGCTCATGGCGGGGCTCGTCGGGTTCTTCTACTCGCTGGTCTACGCCGAGGAAAGCGGCGAGAACCGGCTCCGCAAGCACGGCTACCCGTACGGCACCGGACGCCGGACCCGCGCCGCGGCGAGGGACGAGGCCGAGCGCGAGGTCAAGGAGCGCTACATCGCGCGCTACCGCTCACCGGAGTGAGCGGTAGCGCCCGTACCGCGCCGCGGCGAGCCGGCCGGCTCGCTCGCGGTCTAGACCTCGATCGCCCGGTGGGCGCGGCGCAGCTGCAGGCCGAACCAGAGCGCGCCGGCGCCGCGCAGCACCAGGGCGATGCCGAGCCAGATCGCGAGCGTGAGGATCGTCAGGTCCGGCCAGACCAGGGCCACCACGCCGATCAGCAGCGTGACCACGCCCAGGCCGAGCCACAGGCCCCACATCGGCAGGCGCCGCCGCCACGCCAGGGCCGCCGCGATCTGCCCGGCACCGGCCACCACGAACCCGATGCCGACCACCACCGCCAGCGTGAGCAGGGTGATCCCCGGCCAGGCGAGCGCGATCACCCCGACCGCGATCCAGACGGCGCCGAGCAGGTAGGACGGCCAGCGCGTGCGGTGAGGATCTCGTCGATGCCCTCGAACAGCAACGCGATCGCGACGATCACGGCCAGCGTCCCCACCGCGACGGCCAGGTTCACCAGCAGGAGCACCCCGAGCACCGCGGTGGCGGCGCCGAGCAGGGCGACCATCCACCACCGCCCGGTCACCCGCCGCAGCTCGCGGCCCACCCCGGCACCGGAGATCACCCGGAACGCCCCGTAGGGCTGATCGGCGGCCATGCCCGCTCCCTTCCCGCGATTCCCGGATCACGGTAAGCGCCGCCGGCACCGGCCGCACTTCGCGAACTCCCCGGGATACCAACGGAATCCGGGATTGATCACCGGTTGCGTCGTTCGGCGGCTTGTGGAACGCCGCACCCGCTGATTGCGTCGAACGGCGAACGAGTCATGGGGGTGGCACGTGTCGAATCCGCTGGTGGCGCAGGCCCAGTCGCAGACGACGGCGGTGACGGGGATCGGCATCGCCGAGTCGGCGACCGACCTGGCCAACGGGGTCAAGGACGGCTCCTGGGTCGAGGGCGGGCTGGGCGCGCTCGGGGTCGGCCTGGAAGTCCTGTCGATGGTGATCGACCCGCTCGGCACGCTCGCGCAGTACGGGGTGTCCTGGCTGATCGAACACGTCCGGCCGCTCAAGGAAGCACTGGACTGGCTCGCCGGTGATCCACCGGTGATCCAGTCCTTCTCCGACACCTGGGCCAACGTCGCGGCCGAGGTGACCGCGATCGCGCAGGACCTGACCCGCGAGGCGAACACCGGCACCGCCGGGTGGACGGGCGAGGGCGGGGACGCCTACCGCACCAACGTGGCCGCGCAGACCGATGCCATCGCGGGCGCGGCCACCCTGGCGGACGGGATCTCCACCGGGGTCATGATCATGGGCCAGGTCGTGGCGATGGTGCGCGAGATCGTCCGCGACCTGGTCGCGGAACTGGTCGGCAAGCTGATCACGTGGGCGCTGGAGGCCGTGTGCACCCTGGGGTTCGCGACCCCGCTCATCGCGGCGCAGGCGACCACGGCGATCAGCAGCGCCATCACCCGGATCAGCGACCTGATCCGCAAGCTGGTCAAGACCGTGGGCAACGCCGCGCCGAAGATCCGCCGGATCATCGACAAGCTGGGCGAGATCATCGGGAAGCTCGCGGCGCTGGGCCGGAAGTCCGGGGGCGACGGCCCGACGACACCGTCGAGGCCGGGCGCGGACGGGGTGTCCACGCCCGGCCTCGACGGCACTCCGTCCGCTCCGTCCACTCCGGACACCCCGGCGAGCCCGGACGCTCCCGGCGGCACCCCCGGTTCGCTGCGCACGACGGTGAGCAACGCCAAGGACCGGATCCGCGAGCTCGCCGTCAGCGCGAAGGAGAAGATCGGCCGGGCACTGGGCGACCCGGTGGACATGGTCACCGGCGAGGTCCTGCTGACCCAGACCGACCTCGACCTCCCCGGGGTCCTGCCGCTGCGGCTGGAGCGCATCCACCTGTCGGACTACCGCTCCGGCCGGTGGTTCGGCCGGTCCTGGGCGTCCACACTGGACCAGCGGATCGAGGTCGACGCCGCCGGGGTGGTGTTCGCCGCCGCGGACGGGAAGCTGCTCGTCTACCCGCGCGGCGACGACGGCCTCGCCCGGTTGCCGTCGGAAGGCCCGCGGCACGTCCTGGCGGGCAGCCAGCGCGACGGGTACACCATCACCGACCCCGAAACCGGCCGCGTACTCAGCTTCGCCGTGGCCGACCCGCGCTCGCCCGGGACCATGCCGCTGTCCGCGATGTCCGACCGCAACGGCAACACCGTGGAGTTCCGGTACGACGAGACGGGCGCCCCCGTCGAGCTGCGGCACTCCGGCGGCTACCGGGTGGGCGTCACCACCGAGGCGGGACGCGTCGTCGCGCTGACGATGCTCGCCGCCGGCGCCGACGGGTCCGACGTCCCGGTGACGCGCTACGACCACGACGAGGACGGCAACCTCGCCGCCGTGATCAACTCCTCCGGCCTGGCCATGCGGTTCGCCTACGACGAGCAGAGCCGGATGACCCGGTGGGAGGACCGCCGGGGAACCTGGTACGAGTTCACCTACGACGAGGCCGGCCGTTGCGTGCGCGGCACCGGGGCCGACGGCATGCTCGACAGCACCTTCGCCTACGACGACGCCCGCCTCGTCACCCGCCACACCGACTCCCTCGGCCACACCACGACCTTCCACTACGACGCCCGCGGCCAGGTCGTCCGCCGCGTCGACCCGCTCGGTGGCACCACCACCAGCGAGTGGGACGACCGCGGACGGCTGCTCGCCGAAACCGACACCACCGGCGCGACCACGCGTTACGTCACCGACGACGCCGGCGACCTGGTCGAGGCGGTGCAACCCGGCGGGGGCCGGATGCGCGCCGAGTACAACTCCCTGCACCAGCCCGTGGCCGTGATCGACGCCGCGGGCGCGATCTGGCGCTGGACCTACGACGAACGGGGGAACCCGGTCAGCAGCACCGGTCCCACCGGCGCCACCACCACCTACACCCACGACGATCGCGGCCACCTGCTGGCCGTCACCGACGCACTGGGACACACCCGGCGGTTCGAGACCAACGCGGCCGGCCTCCCGGTGACCGTCATCGACGAGGTGGGCGCCACCACGCGGCACACCTACGACGGGTTCGGCCGGGTCGTCAGCACCACCGACCCGCTGGGCGGGGTGACGCGGTTCGGGTGGACCGTGGAAGGCAGGCCCGCGTGGCGGTCCCTGCCCGACGGCTCGATCGAGCGGATGACCTACGACGGCGAGGGCGACACGGTCGAGCACGCCGACCTCACCGGCGCGGTGACGCGGATCGAGCACACGCACTTCGACCTCAAGTCCGCGGAGACCACCGCGGACGGCGCGCGCGTGGAGATCCGCTACGACACGGAGCTGCGCCCGGTGGCGGTGGTCAACCAGCAGGGCCTGGAATGGCGCTACGAGTACGACCCGGCGGGAAACCTGGTCCGGGAGACCGACTTCAACGGCCGCGTCCTGACCTACCGGCACGACGCCGCCGGCCGGGTGATCGAACGGGTCAACGCGGCGGGCGAGACGATCCGCTACACCTACGACGCACGCGGCGACGTCGTCGAACAGGTCGCCGGCGACGAGGTCACCACGTTCGCCTACGACCGGGCCGGGCGCATCGTGCGGGCGGCGAACTCCGCGGCCGAGGTGACCGTCTCCTACGACGCCGCCGGACGCGTCCTCGCCGAAACGTGCAACGGGCGGGTGGTGTCCTCGGTCTACGACGCGCTCGGCCGGCGCGTGCGCCGCACGACGCCCTCGGGCGGGCGGACGACGTGGCGCTACGACCCGGCGGGCCGCCCGCTGGCCCTGGAGACGGCGGGCAGCACGATCACCTTCGCGCACGACGCGGCCGGGCGGGAGACCGAGCGGCGCTGCGGAGCGGCGACCCTCAGCCAGACCTGGACCGAGACCCACCGGCTGCACACCCAGGTGCTCACCGCGGCGGGCGGCGGAAGGGGCCCGCGGGTCACGCAACGACGGGCCTTCACCTACCGCGCCGACGGCGGGGTCACCGCGATCGTCGACCAGCTGACCGGCCCGCGCCAGTACTCGCTGGACGCGCTGGGCCGGGTCACCGAGGTGCGGGCGCCGGGCGGCATCGAGCGCTACTCCTACGACCCCGCCGGCAACATCACCTTCGCCGCCTCCCCCGGCGACGGCCAGGACTCCGCCGGGCCGCGGGCCTACCGCGGCACCCGGCTGGACCGGGCCGGCGGCCTGCACCTCGAGTACGACGCCGAGGGGCGCGTCGTGCTGCGGAGACGGCGGACGCTGTCCGGGCGGGAGCGGACGTGGCGCTACGAGTGGGACGCCGAAAGCAGGCTCGCCGTGGTCGTCACCCCGGACGGCGTCCGGTGGCGCTACTCCTACGACCCGTTCGGGCGGCGGATCGCGAAGGAACGCCTGGCCGCCGACGGCGAGAGCGTGCTCGAGCGCACCGTCTTCAGCTGGGACGGCGAGCGCCTGGCCGAACAGGTCACCACCGGGGACGGCCCGGCCCGCGCGACGACGTGGGACTGGCACCCCGAGAGCTGGCGCCCGCTGACCCAGGTGGAGCGGGCCGCGGCCGCGGACGCGCCCCAGGAGTGGGTGGACAGCCGCTTCTACGCCATCGTCACCGACCTGATCGGCACGCCGGCCGAGCTGGTCGATCCCGGCGGCACGGTCGCGCCGCAGACCCGCACCCCGCTCTGGGGCGGCGGCGACGGGCCCGCCACCCCGCTGCGGTTCCCCGGCCAGTACCACGATCCGGAAACCGGCCTGCACTACAACCTGCACCGCTACTACGACCCGGACACCGGCTGCTACCACAGCCCGGATCCGCTGCACCTGCTCGGCGGGCTGGGCATCCACTCCTACGTCCGGAACCCGCTGACCTGGCTGGACCCGCTCGGGCTGCACGGGTACGACGACTCGCACAAGACGATCGCCTTCACCGACCGCGTCAACACGCTGAGCGGCTGGGGCAGGCACGAACCGCACTTCACCCGCCCCACGTTCAACCAGATGCGGCAGTTCCACCAGCAGATCGGCCACCCCCTGGTCGCCGAGCCGAACGGCCGGGACCAGGGCGTGTTCGGCCGCTACTTCGCGATGCACGCCGAACGCCAAGCGGCCTACCTCGACCCGGACGCGCCGATCCGGGTGTCCTCCACGATGTGCGACGACTGCCAGGGGTTCTTCCGCGCCCTTGCGCAGCACCGCGGGATCGCCCAGCATGTCAGCGACCCGCACCACGATTTCACCTTCCACACCGACGGGACGACGAGTGCCAAACCTCGACACTGACACCCTGGCGCGCCTCGCCGACGCGCTGCCCGCCGACGGCGAGCTGCCCTACGCCGACCGGCGCGCCCTCCACGCCGGGCTGGGCGAGGCGTTGCCGAGGCTGGAACTGCTGTGCGCGGAGCGGGTCCAGCCGATCTGGGACGCGGCGTTCCCCGGCGACGACCGGCCGAGGCGCCTGCTCGGCGCCGCCCGGTCCGGGCCCGCGGACGGCAGCCTGAAGCAGGCCGTCCGGGACGTGCACACCCACCTGGACAACCTGTCGCTGCGCGGCGGGACCGCGGTGTCCGCCGGGCTCGCGGCCTGGGCCGTGGCGCGCAACCTGGTGTTCGGCAGGCCCGGCGAGCCCGGTGACGTCGACGGGGAGATCGACCTCGATCCCGACGACTGGTCGCCGTGCTTCTACGCCGCCTCCGCGGCCGCGGGCGGTCCGGTCTGGCTGGACGGCAGTGATCCCGTGGCCCGGCGCGAGTTCTGGCGCTGGTACCTGCTCGAGGCCGTCCCCCGGGCCGCGGGGGCCTGACCGGCGCTCAGGGCTCCAGGCGGCGGCGCAGGTGCTCCGGGATCAGCTCCAGCAGCTGGTCCGGCCGCAGCGGCAGGTCGAGCAGGCTCAGCTTCACGCGGCTGCGGCTCGCGTGCTCACCCGCCGCCAGGCGGACCACCTGCGCGGCCTCCGGGCGCAGCGACGTCGTCAGCACCTCGTCCGGCCCCAGCGAACCCGCCGCCGTGCCGTCGACCTCCACCCCCACCGGCGCGCTGCCGGACGCGACGTGCAGCAGGATCTCGTCCTGCGGGCCGAGCACGATCGTGCGGCTGATGCCGGCCATCGGCGCCACCGGGGTCACCGCGATCGCCTCGGCCGAGGGCGAGAGCACCGGCCCGCCCGCCGCGTAGTTGTACGCCGTCGATCCGGTCGGCGTGGCCAGGATCAGCGCGTCGCACTTGTAGTAGCCGTACTGGCGGCCGTTGACCACCAGATCCACCGACACCGCGCCCGCCCGCCCGGTGCGCGCCAGCACCACGTCGTTGAACCCCGCCAGCGCCGCCCCGCCCACGGACGCCACCAGGCAGCTGTGCGGTTCGATCGTGTACTCGCCGCGCACCAGCCGGTCCAGCGCGTCCGGCAGCTGCTCCGGCGCGATCTCCACCAGGAACCCCAGGTGCCCGTGGTTGACACCGAGCACCGGCACCGGCCGCGCCATCACCAGCCGCATCGCGCCGAGCATCGTGCCGTCCCCGCCGAGGCTGAGCACCGCGCCCACGCGCGCCACGAAGTCCGCTTCGGACACCGCCGGGATGCCGGGCACCCGGGCGGCGTCCGCCTCCCGCACGATCACCTCGACCCCGCGCGTCCACGCGTGCTCGGTGACCGTCCGCACCGACGACTCCACCGTCCTGGTCGGGTGGATCACCAGGCCCAGTGTCCGCGACTCCCCCGTCATCACCACACCGGGCACGATACGCGGCCCGAAGGGAGGAGATTGGTCCCGCCGCCCCACGGGTACCTCCTGGCCCGTGGACACGGCAGGCACGATCACCCAGGCCCGCGAACCCGGCGACCCGCCCCGCCCGCGACCGCGGCCGGCGGCCGCGAGAGCGTTGACCTGCCTGGGAATCCTGCTCGCCTCGGCCCTGCTGCCGGGTGCCGTGGCGCAGGCCGCGCCCGCCCCGCGCGTGCTGCTGAACCAGGACTTCCCGGACCCCGACGTGCTCAAGATCGGCTCCGGCTACCACGCCTTCGCCACCACCGGCCCGTCCGGCCGCATCCCGGTCGCCGCCGCCGCGGACGCCGACGGGCCGTGGCGGGTCGCCGGCGACGCGCTCGCCGCCGACCCGCCCTGGGCGGACCCGAAGGGCGGCTACTGGGCGCCGGACGTCACCCGCCGCGCCGACGGCACCTTCCTCATGTACTACGCGGCGGTGTCCACACGGGACCGGCACCGCTGCATCGGCACCGCCGTGGCGAACTCGGTGGCCGGCCCCTACCAGCCGACCGGGGACGGGCCGCTGATCTGCGACCCCGGCGACCAGGGCGACATCGACCCGCAGACCTTCCAGGCCCGCGACGGCACCCGCTACCTGCTCTACAAGGGCGAGCGCCCCGGCGGCGGCACCTCGGCGATCTTCGTGCAGAAGATGACCCAGGACGGCACCGCGACCGACGGTCCCCGCACCGAGATCCTGCGCGCGGACCGCCCGGAGGAGAACGGCGTCGTCGAGGCGCCGGTGATCACCCAGCGCGGCGGCCGGTTCGTGTTGTTCTACTCCGCCGACGACTTCCGCAACACCACCTACCAGACCCGCTACGCCACCGCGTCCGCGCTGACCGGCCCGTACACCAAGGCCGGCCGGCCGCTGCTGACCACCGAGTCGATCGGCCGCGCCACCGAGGGCCCGGGCGGGGCGGACGTCGCCGGCGGCCGCGTGTTCTTCCACGGCTGGCTGAACGGCCAGCGCGCCGAGCGCGGCCTGTTCAACCTGAACCTGGAGTTCGTCAAGGGCGTGCCGCAGGTGTCCTAACCGGACTCGCCGCCGAACCGCCGTTCCAGATCGGACACCTCGGGCAGCCCGACGAGGCCGGTGAACTCGCCGAACGAGGGCAGGCCCGGCAGCGCGGCCGCGGGTGTGCCGTCCGCGCGCACGGTCTCCAGCAGGGCCCGGACCCCGGCGGTCGCCGCGAGGAGCGTGCCGATCGGGTACAGCACGAGCGCGAACCCCAGCTCCACGAACAGCAGGTCCGCCCCGGCCGCGGCGTAGGCGCGGGCCCGGCCGATCGCGTCGGCGAGCCCGTGCACGGCGGCGGCGTCGGTGCGCGCGATCAGCACGAAGTCCGGGTCCCGCCGGGCCGCCACGGCCGCCCGCAGCTTGCCCACCATCTCCTCGCGGGCGATGACGGCCTTGCCGCTGAGGTGCCCGCACTTCTTCGGGCTGACCTGGTCCTCCAGGTGGATGCCGGCCACCCCGGCCTGCTCGTAGGCCTGCACGGTGCGGATCACGTTGAGGGCGTTGCCGTAGCCGGTGTCGGCGTCGGCGATCACCGGCACGTCCACCGCGGCCACGATCCGCCGGGCGTTGTCGATCATCTCCGTGCCGGTCAGCAGGCCGACGTCGGGCCGCCCGATCAGCGACGCGGTGGTGCCGAACCCGGTCATGTAGACCACGCCGAACCCGGCCTGCTCGATCAGGCGGGCCGTCAGCGCGTCGTAGGCGCCGGGCGCCACCAGTGGTCCCGGTGCCGCGAGCAGCTCCCGCAACCGCTTCCGCGGCTCCGGGCCGCGGCCCAGCAGGTCTCCCACCGCGTCCTCCTCGCATCCGGTCGGCCCGGCCTCCGTCACCTACGCTAGTCCGCAGGGTGGCGGCTCGCCGAGTGGACAACGGCGCAACGTTCGTGCAACGTTCTAGCTCTGTGGGTGGTCGAGTGAGGGGTGGCTGGATGCGGACCGTGACGGGCCCGGCGGAGCGGATCGTCGTGGTGGGGGCCGGGCTGTCCGGGCTGGCGGCGGCGCTGCACCTGGCCGGGCGGGGGCAGCAGGTCACCGTGGTGGAGCGCGAGCCGGTGCCCGGCGGCCGGACCGGGCGCCTGGACCTGGGCGGCTACCGCATCGACACCGGCCCCACGGTGCTGACCATGCCCGATCTCGTCGACGAGACCCTCGCGGCCGTCGGCGACAGCCTCGCCGGCCGCCTGGACCTCGTCCCGGTCACGCCCGCCTACCGCGCCCGCTTCGCCGACGGCAGCAGCCTCGACGTGCACAGCGACCCCGAGGCCATGACCGAGGCGGTACGCGCGTTCGCCGGACCGTCCGAAGCGGACGGCTACCGGCGCCTGCGCGAGTGGCTCACCCGGCTCTACCGCACCGAGTTCGACCGGTTCGTCGCCGCCAACTTCGACTCGCCGCTGGCCCTGGTCACCCCGCACCTGGCCCGGCTGGTCGCGATGGGCGCGTTCGGGCCGCTGGACCGCAAGATCGGCCGCTTCCTGCGCGACGAGCGGCTGCGCCGGGTGTTCTCCTTCCAGTCGCTCTACGCCGGGCAGTCGCCCCAGCACGCGCTGGCCGTGTACGCGGTGATCGCCTACATGGACACCGTCGCCGGGGTGTTCTTCCCGCGCGGCGGACTGCGCGCCCTGCCCGACGCCCTGGCCGCGGCCGCCGCGGACGCCGGGGTGGAGTTCCGCTACGGCACGGAGGTCACGGCGCTGGCGCGGTCCGGCACGCGGGTGACCGCGGTGGAGACCACCGGCGGCAGCCTGCCCGCCGACGCCGTCGTGCTCACCACCGAACTGCCGGCCGCCTACGCGCTGCTCGGCCGGACCCCGCGCCGGCCGGTACCGCTGCGGCCCGCCCCGTCCGCGGTCGTCGTGCACGTCGGCACGCGGCAGCGGTGCGACACCGCGCACCACACCATCCTGTTCGGCGCGGCGTGGCGGCGGACGTTCTCCGAGCTGATCACGCAAGGACGGCTGATGACCGACCCCTCCCTGCTGGTGACCCGGCCGACGGCCACCGACCCCGCGCTCGCCCCGGACGGGCGCGACCTGCTCTACGTGCTCGCGCCCGCGCCCAACCTGCGGCGCGGCCCGGTGGACTGGGACCGCGTCGGCGACGCCTACGCCGACGAGGTCCTCGGGCACGTCGCCGACCGGCTGCTGCCCGGTCTGGGCGGCAGCATCGAAGCCCGGCACGTCGTCACCCCGGCCGACTGGGCCCGGCAGGGCATGATCGCCGGGACACCGTTCGCGCTCGCGCACACCGTCGCGCAGACCGGTCCGTTCCGGCCGCGCAACCTGGTGCGGGGCACCGAGAACGTCGTGCTGGCCGGCGGCAGCACCGCGCCCGGGGTGGGCGTGCCGACCGCGCTGGTGTCCGGGCGCCTGGCCGCCGACCGCATCACCGGCGCCCGCGTGCCCGCGGCCGGCGCCATCCCGGTGGCGGCGCGATGACCGGGGCCCTGGACGCCGCCGGGATCACCGAACCGCGCCTGCGCGCGGCCTACGTCCGCTGCCGCCGCCTCAACGCCGAGCACGGCCGCACCTACTACCTGGCCACCCGGCTGCTCACCAAGGCGCAGCGCCCGGCCGTGCACGCGCTGTACGGGTTCGCCCGCTTCGCCGACGACATCGTCGACACCGCCGCCCCGGGCAGCGATCCGGCCGCCCGGCTGGAAGCGCTTTCCACGGCGCTGTTCGCCGGGCTGGACAGCGGCCACAGCGACGACCCGATCCTGGCGGCCGTGGTGGACACCGCGGCGCGCTACGGCATCCGGCGCGACCTGTTCACCGCGTTCCTGGACTCGATGCGGATGGACCTCACCGTCACCGGCTACGCCGACCGCGCCGCGCTGGAGAAGTACGTGTACGGGTCGGCCGAGGTCATCGGGCTGCAGATGCTGCCCGTGCTGGGGACCGTGGGCGAGCCCGGGGAAGCCGCGCCGTACGCGGCGGCGCTGGGCAAGGCGTTCCAGCTGACCAACTTCCTGCGCGACGTCGCCGAGGACCTCGACCGCGGCCGCGTCTACCTGCCCGCCGACGAGCTCGCCGAGCTCGGCGTCGACCGCGACCTGCTGCTGTGGTGCCGCCGGCACGGGCGCACCGACCCGAAGGTGCGGGCGGCGCTGGCCGCCCAGCACGCCGCCACCCGGGAGATCTACGCCTACGCCCGCGCGGGCATCGACCGGCTGCACCCGGTGTCCCGGCCGTGCATCGCGACCGCGCTGGTGCTGTACTCGGAGATCCTGGACCGGATCGAAGCAGCCGGCTTCGCCGTGTTCGCCCACCGCGCCCGGGTCGGCCGCGCCCGGCGGGTGCGGCTGGCGGTCACCGGGCTGGCGCGGGCGATGTGGGCGCGGCGGGGACGGCGCGCGGCCGACCTGACCGCGGCCGCGACGGAAAGGTGGGCGTGAATGGACCGTTACCAGTACCTGCTCGTCCTGGCCGGGTGCCTGCTCATCACCCTGCCGCTGGAGTTCCTGGGCGCCCGCGTCTACCGGCGCCCGGCCGTCCTGGCACGCGCGGTGCTGCCGGTGGCGCTGGTGTTCCTGATCTGGGACGCCATCGCGATCGCCCGCGACGTGTGGTGGTACAACCCGGCCTACGTCACCGGGGTGCGGCTGCCGTTCGCCGTCCCGCTGGAGGAAGTGCTGTTCTTCCTGGTCATCCCGGTGTGCGGCGTGCTGACCTACGGGTGCGTGCAGGCGATGCTCGGCCGGTTGCGCACGCTGCGGAAGGTGCGCCGGTGACCGGGCTGGGGTACACGCTGCCCGCGGTGCTCGCGGTCATCGTGGTGTGCGTGTGGGAGCTGGCGTACCTGCGCACCGGGCTGTTCCGCAAGCCCGCCTACTGGATCTCGATGGCGATCGTGGTCGGCTTCCAGATCCCGGTCGACGGCTGGCTCACCAAGCTGAGCGCGCCGATCGTGCTCTACGCGCCGGAGCACACCAGCGGTCTGCGGTTCCCGTGGGACATCCCCGTCGAGGACTTCCTGTTCGGGTTCGCGCTGGTCACCGCCGTGCTGCTGCGGTGGGAGCGGCGCACCGCCAGGCAGGAGCGGGCATGAGCGTGGACCGCACCGGCCTGGCCCGGCACGAGGTGCCCGGCGCGTTCGACACCGGCGCCGCCGCCTACGACCGGCTGGTCGGCGCGAACCCCGGTTACCACGCGCACCTGCGGTTGTCGGCCCGCCGGATGCGCCTGCCCGGCGGCGGCCGCGGGCTGCGGCTGCTCGACGCGGGCTGCGGCACCGGAGCCTCCACCGCCGCGCTGCTGGCGGTCGCGCCGCACGCCGAGATCGTCGCCTTCGACGCCTCCGCGGAGATGCTCGCCCAGGCGCGGCGGAAGTCCTGGCCCGCCACCGTCCACTTCGTCCACACTCCGGTCGAAGAGCTGGCGCCGGCCGGGATCACCGGGCCGTTCGACGCGATCTTCGCCGCGTACCTGATCCGCAACCTCGCCGACCCGGACGGGCAGCTGCGCGCGTTGCGGGCCCTGCTCAGACCCGGCGGGACGTTCGCCGCGCACGAGTACTCGGTGCGGGATTCGCTCGCCGCCCGTCTGATGTGGCACGCGGTGTGCTGGAGCATCATCATCCCCGCCGGGCGGCTGGCGACCGGCGACGCCACGCTGTACCGGCACCTGTGGCGCAGCGTCTCGTCCTTCGACGGCGCCGCGCGGTTCCGGCAGCGGCTCGCCGGCGCCGGGTTCACCGCCGTGCACAGCGAGACGATGACCGGCTGGCAGCGCGGCGTCGTGCACACCTTCCTGGCCACCAACCCCGAGGAGACCGCGTGACCGACCGCCGCGCCGTCCGGCACCGCGGCCCCGCCGGCGCGGCGGACGCCCGCGCCCTGCCGCACCGGCCGTCGGTGGTCGTGGTGGGCGGCGGGATCGCCGGGCTCACCGCGGCCACCGGGCTGGCCGAGCGCGGCGTCGCCGTCACCGTCGTCGAGCGGGAGAACGTGCTGGGCGGGCGCGTGTCGGCCTGGACCGACCGGCTCGCCGACGGCAGCACCGTGTCGATGAGCCGGGGTTTTCACGCGTTCTTCCGCCAGTACTACAACCTGCGGGCGCTGCTGCGGCGCGCCGACCCCGGCCTGACGCGGCTGCGACCGGTCGCCGACTACCCGCTCGTCGACGCCGCGGGCCGCCGGGACACCTTCCGCGGCCTGCCGCGCACACCGCCGTGGAACGCGCTCGCCTTCGCACTGCGCAGCCCCACCTTCCGCCTGGGGGACCTGTTCCGGCTCAACGCCCGTGCCGCCGCGCCGCTGGCCGCGGTGTCCGTGCCGGGCACCTACGAGCGGCTCGACGAGGTGGACGCGGCGACGTTCCTGGAGCGCGTCAACTTCCCGCCCGCCGCGCGGCACCTGGCGTTCGAGGTGTTCTCCCGCAGCTTCTTCGCGCCGCCGTCGGAGATGTCGGCCGCCGAGCTGGCGACGATGTTCCACCTGTACTTCCTCGGCTCGTCCGAAGGGCTCGTGTTCGACGTGCCGGACTCCGCCTTCGACACGGCGCTGTGGGAGCCGCTGCGGGAGTACCTGGTGCGGCTGGGCGTGCGGTTCCGCACCGGCACCGAGGCCGCCGGGGTCACGCGGGACGGCGCGCGGTGGGCGGTCGACGGTGCCGCGGCCGACGGGGTCGTGCTCGCCACCGACGTCGCCGGGCTGCGGTCGATCGTGTCGGCCTCACCCGATCTGGCCGACGAGGAGTGGCGGTCGCGCGTGCTCGGGCTGCGGACCGCGCCGCCGTTCCTGGTGCACCGGCTGTGGCTGGACCGCCCGGTCGCGCCGGACCGGCCCGCCTTCCTCGCCACCGGCGGGCTCGATCCGCTGGACAACATCAGCGTCCTGGACCGCTACGAGCGTGAGGCCGCTTCGTGGGCGGCCCGGCACTGCGGGTCCGTCGTGGAGCTGCACGCCTACGCCTGCACCGGCGAGGTCACGGTGCTGCGCAAACAGCTGGTGGACCGGCTGCACCAGCTCTACCCGGAGACCGCGGGGGCGCCGGTCGCCGGGGAACTGGTCCAGTGGCGGCGCGACTGCCCGCTGTTCGGCGTCGGCGACTTCGCCCGCCGCCCCCGCGTGCGCACCCCGTTCGACGGGGTCGTGCTGGCCGGCGACGGGATCCGCATCGATCTCCCGGTCGCGCTGATGGAACGCGCGGCCGCGACCGGCTGGCACGCCGCGAACTGCCTGCTCGCGCGGTGGGGGCTGGCCGGGCACGAACTGACCACCGTGCCGGTCCGCGGGCGGTTCGCGCCGCTGCGGGCCCTGGCCGCGCTAGGAGGGTGAGGATGGCACCGCGCTGGCCCCGGAACTGGCCGCTGCAACCGATCCCGCGCACGCCGTGGGCCCGGCAGGAGCCCACCTACCGGGAGGCGAAGCCGTCGCTGATCGAGGCCGCGCTCAAGCGGGCCGAGGCGCGGCCGTCGGGGAACTGGTACGTGTTCGCCGCCAGCCGGGACGTGCGCGCCGACCGGCCGTACGGGTTCTCGGTGGCCGGGACCGAGCTGGTCGCGTGGCGGGACCGGACCGGGAAACTGCTGGTCGGGCCCGGAGTGTGCCCGCACCTGGGCGCCCCGATGGCGCTGGGCCGGGTCGACGACGGCGGCCTGCGGTGCCGGTGGCACGGCCTGCGCCTGGACGAGCGGTCGTGCCGCCCCGCCTTCGACGACGGGATGCTGGCGTGGGTGCGGCTGGACCACCTCGGCGGTGAGGAACCCTTGCCGTCACCGGTCGTCCCGGCCCGGCCGTCCGGCGGGGTGGACTCGGTGGCGCGCCTGGACGGGGTGTGCGAGCCGCGGGACATCATCGCCAACCGGCTCGACCCGTGGCACGGCTCGTGGTTCCACCCCTACTCGTTCACGCGCCTGAGGGTTCTCTCGGCGCCGGGCGAGGTCGACGTGGCCGACGCCGACGACCGCTTCGTGGTGGCGGTGACCTTCCGCGTCACCCCGACGCTCGGGGTCCCGGTCGAAGCCGAGTTCACCTGCCCCGGGCCCCGGACGATCGTCATGCGCATCACCGGCGGCGAGGGCGCCGGCAGCGTGGTGGAAACCCATGCCACGCCGCTGGGCCCCGGCCGGGACGGCCGCCCGCGGACCGCGGTGATCGAAGCCGTGGTGGCCGCCTCGGAGCGCCCCGGCTTCCGGGTCGCGCGCGCCGCCGCCCAGGCGCTGCGGCCCCTGATGCGTCACGCCGCCGCCCGGCTGTGGAAGGACGACCTCGCCTACGCCGAGCGCCGCTACCGGCTCCGCGCTCAGGAATGGACCAGCCGCGACGGCCGGTCCGAGGCCGGCCACACGTAGGGCAGATCGTCCGGCACGCCGTCGAAGAACCGCCGGTAGTGCTCCGGATCCTTGTGCAGCAGCGCCGACTGGTGGCTGCGGTGGAACTCCGGGTCGCCCAGCCACGGCGGCATCTCCCCCGCCTCCCGCAACGCCTGCTCGTCCCGCGGCTCGGTGACGCCGACCGCGCGCGCCAGGTCGCCGGTCAGTTTGGTGGCGCACGTGTCGCTGCGCCCGGCCGCGCACCACACCCGGCACACCTCCAGGCCGTAGCGGGTGAGCGCCTCCTCGTAGCCCGTCCACATCTTCGCCGCCGGGTGGTGCCGCCACCCGTAGCCCGGCACCGTCAGCGCCCGCAGCACCTGCAGCGTCTCGACGCGCTGCTTGCCCAGGCGGCGCGCGTCGAGCACCCGCGCGGTGTCGGCGAACCCGGGGTAGGGCAGGAACGTCTGCACGTCAGCCCACCCGCTCGTCCGGGGTCGCCTCGTGCCCGGACACCCCCCGCGTGCGCCGTTCCCGCTTCAGCTCGGCCTCGAACAGGTGCCGCCGCCCGCCGGTCAGCTCCCGCGCCTGCCGTTCGAACGCGCGGAACGGCTGGTAGTAGGTGTCGTCGAAGTCCTCGACCACCTGGAACGTCCACCGCCCCGGCAGCACGTTGCGGCCCACCAGCTCGCGGGCGATGCGGTCGGCCAGCTCGTCGTGGCCGGCCTTGCGCAGCAGCTCCACGGCCTCGCCGACGGCGAAGTCGGTGGTGCCGGTCATGCGGTGGAACTGGTAGAGGTGCCCGCGGGCGACCTCCAGGGTCTCCAGTGCCTCCGTGAGCTTGCCGACCGCCTCGACGGTCGCGCGGTCGTACCGGTCGGCCTCGGGGTGGTCGTCGTCGAGACGGGCGTCAGTCATGGTGGACGGATACCCACCGCGAACCGTTTCACAACCGTTGCTACGTGAGCACGGGTTCGCGTTTCCGGCGCGTGCGCGACACCGCCACCCCGGCCAGGCAGAGCACGCCGCCGGCCAGCGACAGCCAGCCCGGCACCTCGCCCAGCACGGCCCACGCCATCAGCACCACGACCGCGGGGACGGCGTAGGTGGTCGAGCCCATCTTCCCGGCGGTGGTGCGCGCCAGCGCGTACGCCCAGGTGGTGAACGCCAGTGCGGTCGGGAAGACGCCGAGGTAGAGCATGCTCAGGGTGGCCCCGGCGGGGGCGGTCGCGAGGCCGTCGAGGAGCTGCCCGGTGAACGGCAGGCAGACGACGGTGCCGATGAGGCAGCCGAACGTGGTCACCTGCAGGGCCGACGCGTGCTTCAGGGCGGGCTTCTGGCTCACCACGCCACCCGCGTAGGTGATGGCGGCGAGCAGGCACAGCACCACCCCGAGCACCGGCGCGTGCCCGCGGCCGGACATCGACAGCCCGACGACGACGGCGCCGGCGAAGGACACGGCCAGGCCCGCGAGCAGCCGGCCGGGGAAGCCCTCGCGCAGCAGCCAGCCGCCGAGCAGGGCGATCAGGATGGGGCCGACGTTGACCAGCATCGCCGCCGTGCCCGCGTCGACGAGCTGCTCACCCCAGTTCAGGACGACCATGTAGGCGCCGAACCAGAGCACCCCCGCCCCGGCGATGCCCGGCCACGCCTCGCGGCGGGGCAGCCCCTCGCGGCGGATGACCAGGAAGACGAGGAGGGTGAGCGTGCCGGCCGGGAGCCGGCCGAGCGCCAGCGCGCCCGGCGCGAAGTACTCCCCCGCCCCGCGGATGGCCACGAAAGCCGACGCCCACAGGACGACGGTGGTGAGCGCCGCGACCATCGCGCGGCGGTCCATGCTGAGATCCACGGCCCGGAGGTTATGCGCCGGAGATGTCGGTGTCCGGCGATTTTCCGCCACGGCGCCCGACGAGCCGGTCGAGCAGCAGGGGGTTGCCGGGCCAGGCGGCTTCGAGGACTTCGGCGGGCACCCGCCGCGCCGCGTACCGCAGGGCGAGCACCACGACGACGACGTCGTCGAGCGGCCCGATGACCGGCAGGAATTCGGGAATCAGGTCGATGGGCGAGAGCACCCACAACCCCGCGAAGACCACGGCGAGCTTGGCGCCGAGCGGCACGCGGGGATCCTTCCGGAGCCGTCTGGCGGTGGTCACGCAG
Organism: Amycolatopsis ruanii; assembly: GCF_003385175.1. Taxonomy (NCBI): domain Bacteria; kingdom Bacillati; phylum Actinomycetota; class Actinomycetes; order Pseudonocardiales; family Pseudonocardiaceae; genus Amycolatopsis; species Amycolatopsis ruanii. The sequence goes on along the minus strand of NZ_PQHY01000062.1, from coordinate 15,953 downwards.
TCGGGCAGGAAGCGGGCCAGATCGCGGACCAGCCCCGGTGGCAGCAGCTGAGCGAGCAGGAGGAGAAGCCCCCACGAGGCGAGGACAATCCCGCCGGCGATCAGCACGCCCGTGAGCCACCCCGGCACCGACCTGCTCCTTCTCGTGTCCCGCCCGGTCAGCCTACTGGCTCACCCAGCGTGACCGGCCGCGCTTATAGCGCACTGTTGATCACGCGCAGTCACCCACCCCCTTGTCACCCGGCCTGTCCGGATGGGCTACTCTGGTGCGCACAAGAAAAGAGCAAGTCCGAGTGGCGGAATGGCAGACGCGCTAGCTTGAGGTGCTAGTGCCCGTAAAGGGCGTGGGGGTTCAAGTCCCCCCTCGGACACACTTTCGTGGCAGATCTGCCACATCTGGCGTACCAGTGCTTCAGTGCAATCCACCACCTGACTGCGGCATGTAGGCCGCGTCTGTGTGTCTCCTGGCGGTGGTCCTCGTGACCGGCGCCGTGATCAAGCCGGTCATCCCGGCTACTCCTTCTCCGCGCGACGGTCATGCCGCTGTCGGCATCAGGACCGCCCGTCGAACGCTGCCACTCCCCGCAATGGCGGCACCTCGCACGAGCGACGTCGTGTACGGGATGGCGGCGGTGGACTGCCGGGGCCGCGTAGCCGATCGAACGGTGCTGACGGCGCTGTCTTGGGCACCCGGCGACCGCTTGGACATCCGGGAAGCTCACGGCCTCCTTCTCGTTCGCCGCGACGACCACGGCGTGTTCGGCGTGACGAAGCAGGGGCACCTTCGGCTGCCCGCCACCGTTCGCCACCGCTGTGGCCTGGTTCCCGGCGACCGCGTCCTCCTGGTCACCGACTCCAAGCGGGGCCTGCTCATCGTCCACCCGCCCGCAGCGCTCGACGACCTCCTCGCCCATCGCCACACCGAAGTGCTGGACGGTGATCCCGCATGACGACGGCCGATTTGGACGCCGCGCGTCTGCTGCTAGCCCGAATGGGGCTGTCCCCCGAGGACCTCCTCAGTGCCCCGGCAAGTCGGCCACCCGTGCCTACCTTCCACGAGTACATCCCGATCGTCTCGGGCGCGGTCACCGACGGCACCCGCCGGGTCTACGGCTCCTACTGGAACCGCATCGACACCCACTGGGGACACCGCCGTCTCGACGATCCCACCCCATCAGAGATCAAGCAGCTGGTCGAACACGTGAAGACCAACGCCGTACCCCGCCGCAACGCCCGCGGCGGGCGCAGCGCTGGCGAACATCTCATCGCCGCCCTGCGCTGCCTGTACCGGCACGCCGAAGACGACGGCCTCATCGACCCGGCCGACAATCCGGCCACGAAGGTCGCCAAACCCCGCCGCCTGCCCTCCACCCGCCGCGCCGTCGCCGACACCCGGCTGGCCGAGATCAACCACGTCGCCGCCACCACCGGTAACGACCCCGCCCTCGACAGCCTGATCCTGCGCCTGCACACCGAAACCGCCTGCCGCCGCGGCGGCGCACTTGCCCTTCGCCCCCAAGACCTCGACCGCGACCAATGCCTCGTCTTCCTCCGCGAGAAAGGCGAAACCGTGCGCTGGCAGCCGGTGTCGCCAACCCTGATGACCCACCTCCAACAGCACGCCGACCAACGTCACGCCCCACGGGACGGACAACTCCTTCGCTACGCCGACGGCCGGCCGATCACCACCAGACGCTACGACCACCTCTGGACCCGGCTCGGCAACCACCTCCCCTGGGTCGCCACCCAGCAAATCTCCACCCACTGGCTCCGCCACACCACCCTCACCTGGGTCGAACGCAACTTCGGCTACGCCATCGCCCGCGCCTATGCCGGGCACACCGACCACAACAACGACGCCGGAACCACAACCACCTACGTCCGAGCCAGCATCCAAGAAGTCGCCGCCGCGCTGGCGACCCTCACTGGAGAGCCACACTCACTCGCCTAGAGCCACGCGCGCCGTGGCCCTTGGGCGTGAACTATGTCCGCGATACCGCGCTGACCTGCGAAAACATGACTCCTGCAGGTCAGCGCGGTTCGTTCAGGACCGTTGAGGCGCGTTCCGGCCGGTTCAGCGCACAGTCCTGCTCCCGGTTTGCTCCCCACGGTGCTCCCCGAACTAGTTCGAGCGTCGACGGGCTCTCGACGTCGACGAACCGCAGTCGAGGCGCAATAGGCCATCCGGCACGCGCCCTCGGATCTCCCGAGCTGCCCACGCCAGTACCTCGGTAGCCGCGGTCGCCAGCGTTCGGCCTGCGCAGTCAGGGGTTGATAGACACCAGGCGGAGATGGTCTCTACGCGAAGGACCGGCATTGGCCGGCCTTCCACCACTTCCCGGGCTCACTGTTCTAGCCAATCCGAAGACGTGCCGATTGAACTCGTCGTAGGTGAGCTTGAGATTGTCGACGATCGCGGTCACGCCTGAGCCGTTCGCGCGAAGGTGCGCGAGCACCTTCTCCAAGATCTGTGATGACTCGGGCAGGAGGTCGCTGCCAGGTTCGCTCCGGCGGTATCCGCGCTTGGCCAGTTCGACGCATGCGCTCCGATAACCCCACTCGGTAAGCAGACCGAGTTCGCTGAGGCGGTGGGTGAGCGCCATCGCCGACACACGCCACCTGCGACTCGCCCGGATGAGCTGATCGGGGCTGGCGTTGCGCAGGTTGTGCGCGAGGACGTCCGCTCTGGGCATCAGGAACGCGGCGGCGAACCGGTCGGCTTGACGCTCGGCTTCGCGGCCTTGTGCTCGTTCTCGGCCTTGATGCATGACCAGGTGCCCGAGTTCATGTGCCGCGTCGAAGCGCTGTCGTTCTGCGGTCTTGCCGGTGTCGATGAAGATGAACGGCTCGTTCTCGATGTACAGAGAGAACGCGTCGACGTCGCGGACTTCCTGCACCAGTGAGAACACTCGGACGCCGTGTGCTTCGAGCAGATGGACCATGTTCGGTATCGGACGCTGGTCAAGGTTCCATTGGCTTCGGACACGGAGTGCAATCGTCTCGATGTCGTGCAGAGTCGCGTCCTGCGGCAGGTTGAGCGAAGGAACATCGACCGCGGGAAGCCGGTATCGCTCGGCGATCCAGCCGGCGATCTCCCTGGCAATCTCCCCTGCCGCGAGCACGGCGTCGCGCCGGAACGCCGGGGTCTTGGTGAGTGCACGGAAACTCACAGCTGCAACCGGAATCGGGCTGACCTCCGCTTGCATGAAGAACTCGACGGGAAGGCGGAGAACCTCGGCCAGGCGGTCGAGACTCTCCGGTGTCGGGTCCTGGTGGCCCTTCTCCCAGCGGTTGATCGTCTGCGGGCTCAAGTCCGTCATACGCCCAAGCTCTGCCAGCGTCAGTCCGCGCAACTTGCGCGCCAGGATGAGACGTGACGGTGAGACGGACACGTGAGAACTCCGCTCCTCTGCACTAGATCGGTTGGACGTCGATGTCCGGCCCTGCGTCCAGATCATCGTCGGGGGTGATGATCACACTAGTATCGGCGTACGTGTACGGCAGCGGGGGCAGCGGGATCCGCTGATGATACTTCGTGATCTTGTCCTCCACCCGCTCCGCGGGCCTGGACAGTTCCGAGTAGACGACGCCGTCACGGAACGAGAACATGAACAACCACAGCGCGGGCGGCTCAGTTGACGACGGAATGTGCCGCCCTGCCCCTGTGACCTCGAACAGCGGGACCGTGCGAGGCACCTCGTCGATGAGATCGCGCAGCACCGTACGCAGACCCGTCTTGGGCGTAGGACAGGTGCCAAACAGTCCGGTGCTGTCGTCGCCGGCCCGCACCACCACGTAGAAGCCGCGCGAGGGATGCCAGGTCTTGGAAAGGCCGCCGGTCTCATCCTTGTCCCAGCCGGTCTGCTCTCGGAAGCTGATCACAGCCTCGCTCCACTGGTCCTGGCCAGGCGTCTGGGCCGGCGCCAGCGGGCTGGTCCCGTCCCTCTTACGCTGCCCGTTCTCCGCGACCCGATGCAACAGGTCCACCGTGAGATCGAGGGGCTCCAGCTGCTGTGCTGCCCAAGTCAGCCATCCATCGAGGTCGCCGGGGTCAGGCAGGGCGTGCGCATGAGTCAAGCTGCCTCCTTCACTCAAGGCGACTATAGACCAGACCTCAAATGAGGTCGCGTTTATTGCCGACCACGGCGAGTCGCCCTGAGTGGGGCGCCAGCGCGAGGCCCCGCGCCGGACACCGGAAACCGGGGTGCGAGCTGCGCCAGACCACGACAGCAGGGACATCGGGGAGGCAAACCGCCTGCGAGGTCCTGGTAATGACCGCGGCCTCGATTGGTCCCCTGCCCACGCTCGTGCCGCCCGAGGGACTCGGGGCGGCTCTCGTGTGCGGAGCCGCCCCGAGCGGGCTGGAGGTTCCCTGACTGAGTCCAACCCTGTCCGCCGGCCGATCAAGGGCCGGAGGTCCTGCCGCGTCAGGCGCCGATGCGGCCGCCGTCGGTGCGGTGCACGCTGATGACCGATGGGCGGACCAGGTGGCCGGGGCCGTCGGGCCAGGTCGAGCGCGGTTGTTCGACACTGGCGCCGTCGAGTTCGCCCGGGTGTTGCACGGCGACGAGGACACGCCGTTCTTCGATGATGGGGCCGCAGGTCTCCGCGCCGATCGGGACGGTGAGGAACTGCTTGACCTGTCCGCGGTTGGGTCCGTCGATGGCGACGCCGAAGAGGCCGTCGTTGGATTTCAGCGCGTTGCCGTCGGTGGCGATCCAGAGGTTGCCGTGCGGGTCGAAGGCGACGTTGTCGGGGCAGGAGATCGGGCTGACCTGGTCCTTGGGGAACCCGGCGAAGTAGGTGCCCGGGTCGGCCGGGTCGCCGCAGACCAGGAACAGTCGCCAGCGGAAGCTGGTTGCGGCGGCGTCGTTGCCGGACTCGATGACTTCCATGACCTGGCCGTGCCGGTTGCCGGTGCGGGGGTTGGCCTCGTCGGGGCCGGCCTTGCCTGCGGCGCCGCGGTCGGAGTTGTTGGTCAGGGCGACGTAGACGGTCCCGGTGCGGGGATGGGGTTCGACGTCCTCGGGCCGGTCCATCTTGGTCGCCCCGGCCTTGTCGGCGGCGAGCCGGGTGTAGACGTAGACCTCCTCGGCGGTCATGCCGTCGACGAAGGACCGGGTGCCGCTGGCGAGCGGGATCCACTGTCCGGTGCCGTCGAACTCGCCGTCGGAGGGCAGTTTCCCGGACCCGTCGATCTCGCCGGTGGGGCTGTCGCCGGTGAACTTGGCGACGTAGAGTGTGCCCTCGTCCAGCAGCGTGCGGTTGTGCCGCCGGGCGCTCTGGCTGTTGCCCTTCTTGAACCGGTTCTTGGAGACGTACTTGTAGAAGTAGTCGAACCGTTCGTCGTCGCCCATGTAGAGCACGACGCGACCATCGCGGGTCAGGCGCGGTTCGGCCGCCTCGTGCTTGAACCGGCCCAGCGCAGTGAGCTTGCGCGGCTTGGCGGCCGGGTCGAAGGGGTCGATCTCGACGATCCAGCCGTGCCGGTTGACCTCGTTGGGTTCCTGGGACACGTCGAACCGCTTGTCGAAGCGTTCCCATTTGCGTTCGCTGGCCAGGCCGCGCAGGCCGTAGCGCGCGAGGCGGGCCTTGGCGGTGGGGTCGGTGTTCAGGTCGGCGTTGCCGAAGTACTGGTTGAAGTTCTCCTCGCCGGAGAGCACGGTGCCCCACGGCGTCATCCCGCCGCCGCAGTTGTTCAGCGTGCCCAGGACCGTCCTGCCGGCCGGGTCCGCCGAGGTCTTCAGCAGCGCGCTGCCCGCGGCCGGGCCGGTGAACTCGATCGGCGTGGTCGCCGTGACGCGCCGGTTGAGCCGGTGCCCCCGCACCGGGGACAGGCGGCCGTTCCGGCGGTTCTCCTCGAGTGCGACCACGGACATGCCGTGCGCGGCCCAGGCGATCTCGACCTGCGCGCGGGTGGGGTTCGCCGCGTTGTATCCGGCGAACATCAGGACCTCGTCGGTGTACTCGTGGTTGGCGACCAGGATCTTGCGGTCGCGCTCTCCGGGCAGGTCCAGCAGCGCCAGGTAGTCGCAGTTGTAGCCGAACTGGCGGGCCTGCGCGGTAGCGCTCTGCCCGGCCGGGGAGAACTGCGGGGCGCCGGCCAGCACCGGGTCGCCCCAGCGGATGACCACCTCCTGCTCGTATCCCGGCGGGATGGTCACCGCGTCGGCGGTGTTGGGCGCCACCGGCTCGAAGCGCAATCCCGGCGGCACGGCGCCCGGCCCGGGCTTGCCCGCCGTGGTCGCGGCGGCGGATGCGGTGCCGGTCAGCGCGGCCGTCCCGGCGACGGCCCCGGCGGCCAGGGTCATCACCGCGCCGGCGCGCAGCATCGAGCGGCGCGACAGCGCGCCGGTGATGACGTCGCCGAGGTAGGGGTTGTCCGAGGTGTTCGGCGCCGGGTGGAAGCAGGCGTCGCCACAGCGGTAGCGGCACGTCATGGCAGCCCGGCCACCCTCGTGGGAGGCCAGCAGGGGCAACGGCACTGTTCTGTGCCCGGGTTCGGATCGGGGCGCCACGGAACCTCCAAAGCAGTCCATTCGGGAACGAGATCCACCCTGACTAGATCGGTGGATCTCGATCCAGGACGTTAGGCGGTGATCGGGCAATCCCGGCGACCAGGAGATGAACTCCAGGCGAACGCTGCCGCGCCGTCGCGTGCGGCTACGTCCGCGCCGGAGCGGTGGCGGGCCGCTGCTGCCGGGTCCAGGCTTGGGTGGCGACCTGGATCGCGTCGAAGGGACTGCCCAGCGGTGGTGTGTAGGACAGGTCGAGGTCTTCGACTTCCGCGACGGTCATGCCGTGGTAGAGCGCCGTGGCGAAGGTGTCGATGCGCTTGTGCACGGCCGAGTCGAGGTGGCCGGTCATCTGGGCGCCGAGGAGTTTGCCGGTGCGGCCATCACCGGTGATGCGCAACCGGATGGGCCGGGCGCCTGGGTAATACGCTTTGTGGTCGTCGGCGGAGAGGTCGACGGTGGCGGGCTGGAAGCCGGCGGCCGCTGCCTCGTGCTCGCGCAGCCCGGTCCGGGCGATGGCGAGGTCGAAGACCTTGAGCACCTGCGTGCCCAGCGACCCGGCGAAGGTGCGGTGGCCGCCGAGCGCGTTCTCCCCGGCGACGCGGCCCTGCTTGTGCGCGGTCGTGCCGAGCGGCAGGTAGGTGTCGCTGTCGAGGACGCGGTGGTAGGTGTGCACGCAGTCGCCGGCGGCGAAGATACCGTCCACGCTGGTGCGCATGCCGCGGTCCACCGCGAACGCCCCGCGGGCACCGAGGGCGATGCCCGCGGTCTCGGCCAGGGCGGTGTCGGGCCGGACCCCGACCACGACCAGGACCAGGTCGGTGTTGCGGTCGAAGCCGTTGCTGCCGCGCACCCGCAGGCCCGTGCCGTGGCGTTCGACGCGCTGGACCGTGGTGCCGGTGTGCACGGTGACGCCGTGGGTGTCCAGTTCCGCGGCGACCAGATCGCCCAGAGTCGTGTCTACTGTGGACAGCACCTGGGGCAGCTGCTCAACCAGGGTGACGTCGAGGCCGCGGGTGCGCAGGGCCTCCGCCATTTCCAGGCCGATGTAACCGGCGCCGACGATGACCGCCGAGGTCGCCCCGCCGTCCAGTGTGGAGGTGAGGGCGAATGTGTCGTCCATGGTGTGCAGGAGGTGCACGCCCTCGGCCGGGCCGAGGTCGGCGAGCCCGTCGATCGGCGGGCGCACGGGGACGGCGCCGGTGCCGATGACCAGCTGGTCGTAGTCGAGGCGCTCGGTGTTCCCGCGCTCCGTGCGGACCGTGACGATCCGCTCGACCGGGTCGATCGCCAGCGCCCGGGTGTCGAGCATGAGGTCGAGGCCGGCGTTGCCGAGGTCGTCGCGGGTGCGGTGGGCCAGAGTTCGCCAGTCGCCGACCTCCCCGGAGACGTGGTAGGGGATGCCGCAGATGGAGAAGTTCGGGTAGGCGTCGGCCACCACGAGCAGTGGCCGGATCGCCGGGTCGAGTTCGTGGGCGCGCAGGCCGGCGCTGATTCCGGCGTCGCTGCCGCCGATCACGAGCAGGCGGGTCACAGGTGTTCCTCCAGGAGGTCGTTGATGTCGGCGACGGCGGCGCGGGCGGTGGGGCCGACGCCGATCAGGGTGGCGGAGGCGGGGCCGGTCCAGTCGCCGTAGCCGAGCAGGTGCAGCCGGGGCTCGGCGACGGCGCGGGTGCCCGTGGTGGGGGTGTGGCCGTGCTGGGTGCGCAGCCGCAGTGGTACGAGGTGGGCGAGTGCGGGCCGGAATCCGGTGCACCAGATGACGGCGTCAGCGCTGCGGCGGGTGCCGCCCTGCCAGACCGGGCCGGTCTCGCCGAGGCGGGCGAACATCGGGAACGCGGAGAGCGCGCCGGCGTCGCGCGCGGCGCGGACCGGGGGCACGGCGACGATGTCACCGAGGCCGCCGACGCCGCCGGTGTCGGCGCGCCCGGTGTCGAGCGCCTGTTTGCGGCGGGTGGCGATGTCGAACAGGGCGCGTCCGTCGATGTCGTCGGGGAGGTAGCGCGGGGGCCGGCGGGTCACCCAGATGACCTCGGCCACGCCGGTGAGGTCGGCGGCGATCTGGGCGCCGGAGTTGCCGCCGCCGACCACGACGACCCGTTGGCCGCGGAAGGTCTCCGGCGAGGTGTAGTCGGCGGTGTGCAGTTGCTTGCCGGCGAACACGTCCCGGCCGGGCACCGCCGGGATGAAGGGGCGGTCCCAGGTGCCGGTCGCGCTGATGACCGCTCCGGCGATCCACGTTCCGGCGTCGGTGTCGACCCGCAGACCGCCCGGGTGGGGGTGCACGCCGTGCACGCGGACCGGACGGTGGACGGGCAGGTCGTAGCGCTGCTGGTAGGCGCGCAGGTAGGTCACGACGTGCTCGGCCGTCGGATAGCTCTGGCCGGGAAACGGGGGCATCGGCCATCCAGGCAGGGAGCTGTGCTGGGCCGGGGAGAACAGCCGCAGCGAGTCCCAGCCGTGGCGCCAGGCCCCGCCCGGGCCCGGCTGGCTGTCGAGGATGACGAAGCCCAGGCCGGCCCGGCGCAGGTAGTAGCCCGCCGCCGAGCCGGCCTGACCGCCGCCGATCACGACGACCTGGGTGTGGTTCACGCCGCGGTGCGCGCGGCCCAGCGTTTGCGGAGCCAGAGGCTGACGTAGACCAGTGCGACCAGCACCGGGACCTCGATGAGCGGGCCGACGACCCCGGCCAGCGCCTGCCCGGAGGTCACGCCGAACACGCCGATCGCCACCGCGATGGCGAGCTCGAAGTTGTTGCCCGCCGCGGTGAAGGCCAGGGTGGTCGTGCGGGCGTAGTTCAGGCCGATGGCCTTGCCCAGGGCGTAGGACCCGGCCCACATGACCGCGAAGTAGACCAGCAGCGGCAGGGCGATCCGGGCGACGTCCAGCGGGCGCGAGGTGATCGTGTCGCCCTGCAGGGCGAAGAGCACGACGATGGTGAACAGCAGGCCGTACAGCGCGATCGGGCCGACCTTGGGCAGGTACTTCGTCTCGTACCAGGTGCGCCCCTTGGCCTTCTCACCGAGCCGCCGGGACAGGTAACCGGCCAGCAGCGGGATGCCGAGGAAGATCAGGACGCTCTTGGCGATGGTCCAGGCGTCGACGTCGAGCGCGGCGGTGTCCAGGCCGAGCCAGCCGGGCAGGATCTCCAGGTAGAACCAGCCGAGCACGCCGAACATGATCACTTGGAACACCGAGTTGAGCGCGACGAGCACGGCCGCGGCCTCCCGGTCACCGCAGGCGAGGTCGTTCCAGATGATGACCATGGCGATGCAGCGGGCGAGGCCGACGATGATCAGTCCGGTGCGGTACTCGGGCAGGTCCGGCAGCAGCAGCCAGGCCAGCGCGAACATCAGCGCGGGCCCGATCAGCCAGTTCAGCACCAGCGAGGCCACCATGGTGCGCCGGTCGCGGGTGACGGTGTCCAGCCGGTCGTAGCGCACCTTGGCCAGCACCGGGTACATCATCAGCAGCAGGCCCAGTGCGATGGGCAGCGACACGTCGCCGACCTTGACCGCGTCCAGCACCCGCTGCAGGCCGGGGATGAACTTGCCCAGCAGCACACCGGCGATCATCGCGGCGCCGATCCAGACCGGCAGGAACCGGTCCAGGAAGGACAGCCGGTGCAGGACGGCCTCGTCGGCGGCGGGCGTCGTCTCGGTCGTCTGGCTCAACAGGGCCTCCTGGCCTCGGTCTGGTGTCGGGCACGCTCGGCGAGCGCGGCCAGGGAATCCGCGGCGCGCTGGACCGCGTCCGCGCGGAGCCGGTAGTAGGTGAACCGGCCGGCCGGTTCGGCCTCGACCAGTCCCGCCTCACGCAACTGGCGCAGGTGGTTCGAGATGTTGGTCTGCCTGGCGCCGGTGGCATCGACGAGGTGGCACGTGCACAGCGCCTCGTCGGCCAGGAGTTCCAGGATCCGGGCCCGCAACGGGTCGGCCAGCACCCGCAACGCATCAGTATCGAGTGACATCAGTCAAGAATGATACATCAGTGCCGACTGATCCGTGCTCGCGTGGTGGGCGAGCGGTCAGTCGCAGCGGGTGGGGTCCTCGTCGTCGGCACCGGGTTGGTCGCGCAGGGGGCCGCCGGGTCGCAGGAGCTGGTCCATGAGTTCCAGGGGTTCGTGCACGATGCGGTACCAGCTCCAGGTGCCCCGGCGTTCCCGGCTGAGGATGCCGGCCTTGACCAGGATCTTGAGGTGGTGCGACAGCGAGGACTGCGGCATGTCGAACTCGTCGGCGAGATCGCAGAAGCACGCCTCGCCGGTCGGCGCCTGGCGGACGAGGGAGAGCAGCTGGACCCGGACCGGGTCACCGAGCGCCTTGAACAACGCAGCCGCCGCGGCCGCGTCGTCCCCGCGGAAGGACTGCGCCTTCGACGAAGGCAGCGGCAGGCCGGCCAGCGGTACCACCCCGTTCCTGTGCTCCGTGCGCACCTCACCCACCGCCATGATGTCATCATCATCAACGGGGATGAACGTCCGGTGAACGTGGCTCGGAGCCGGGCACGGTGAACCGGTATCCCAGGCCGCGGACGACCTTGATCCACTGCGGGTCGGCCTCGTCGTCGCCGAGGCGTTTGCGCAGCCGCAGGACGTGCACCGACAGCGTGTTGCTGTGGGTCGCGGCGCCGCGATCACCCCACACCGCCTGGAGCAGCTCTTTGCGGGTGAGCACGGCGCCCACCCGTTCGGCGAAGTAGCGCAGGAGCAGGAACTCCATCGGCGGCAGCGGGACGGTCCGGCCGTCCAGCCAGAACTGCGGGACGGCCCCGTCCACCCGGAGCCGGCCCAGGTCGATGGGCAGCGGGCGCAGGTCGACCTGGTCCGGGCGGGGCGCGAACGAGCGCAGCAGCCGCAGCAGCTCCCGCGGCCGGTAGGGCCGCGGGACGACCGCGGTGGCGCCGAGCTCGGTGGCGCGGACGGCGAAGTCGCCGGATCCGGGTCCGGCGGCCGCGACGACGGGCAGGTCGGGGTCGTCGGCGCGCAGGATGGTGAGGAACTCGGCGGCGTCCAGCCGGCCGCCGCCGGGGCCCACGACCACCACGTCCGGGCAGGTCCGCCCGACCTGCAGAAGCGCCTCGGCCGGGTCCGCGCAGGCTTTGACCTCGACCGGTTGCCCGGCCAGGGCGTCCAGCAGCCTGCGGACCAGGTCGGTGTCGCGTTCGACCAGGAGCACGGCGAGGCGGCCGGCGCGCCTGCCGCCGGCCGACAGGCAGGCCCGCCGGCGGGCGTGGAACTGGGAGTTGTCCGATTCCCAGCCTTGGGTCAGCATCCCCGACATCTGCCGTCCTCAGCCGAAGCGGCCGGTGATGTAGGCCTCGGTGCGGGGGTCGTCGGGGTTGGAGAAGATCCGCTCGGTGGTGTTGAACTCGACCAGCTGCCCGATCCGGTTGCCCCGGTCGTCGACCTCGGCGGTGAAGAACGCGGTGCGCTGGGACACGCGCGCGGCCTGCTGCATGTTGTGCGTGACGATGATGATCGTGTAGGTCTGGGCCAGCTCGTCCATCAGGTCTTCGATCTTGGCGGTGGCGATCGGGTCCAGCGCCGAGCAGGGCTCGTCCATGAGGATCACCTCGGGCTGGGTGGCGATCGCGCGGGCGATGCACAGCCGTTGCTGCTGACCGCCGGACAGGCCGGCGGCGTTCTGCTTGAGCTTGTCCTTCACCTCGTCCCACAGGGCCGCCCCGCGCAGGGCGCGTTCCACGACCTCGTCCATGCTCGCCGGCTTCATCCCGGTGACCCGGGGCCCGTAGGCCACGTTGTCGTAGATCGATTTCGGGAACGGATTGGGCTTCTGGAACACCATGCCGATCCGGCGGCGCAGTTCGATCACGTCGACCGCGGAGTCGTACATGTCGACGCCGTGGTAGGACACCCGGCCGTGCACCTTCGCTCCGGGGATGAGGTCGTTCATCCGGTTCAGGCAGCGCAGCACCGTCGACTTGCCGCAGCCCGAGGGGCCGATCAGCGCGGTGATCTCCTTGCTGCCGAAGTCGAGGTCGACCTCGCCGACGGCGAGGAAATCGCCGTAGCTCACGCCGAGACCGCGGGTGGTGATCACACCGTCGGGCTCGCTGTCGGGAATCTCCGGTGCCTTGTGCTGGGAGATCTCATCGAGCAGTCTCCTGCCCTGTCCGTCGGGGTTCACGCCGGTCTGCTCCACTCGTGTTCGGGTCATGCTCGGGTCTTCCTTGTGGTCGAGGGGGTCACCAGCGTCGCTGGAACCGGTTGCGCAGCCAGATCGCCAGCCCGTTCATGGCGAGCAGGACGAGGATCAGCAGCAGGATCGTCGACCAGGCCAGGTGCTGGAACTCGATGGCGGGCAGCGACACCAGGTTGAAGATCTGCACCGGCAGCACGGTGTAGCGGTCGAAGATGCCGTCGGGGTTGACGGTGACGAAGACCGTCGCGCCGACCAGGATCAAGGGCGCGGCCTCGCCGATGGCGCGCGAGAGCGCCAGGATCGACCCGGTGGCGATGCCCGACACCGACGCGGGCAGCACCTGCCGCCAGGTGGTCTGCCACTGCGTCGCACCGAGCGCGAGCGAGGCGTCCCGGATCTCGCGGGGCACGGCGCGCAGCGCCTCCCGGGTGGTGATGATGATGACCGGCAGGATCAGCAGCGCCAGCGCCACCGAACCGGCCAGCGCGACCGCGCCGACCGACAACGGTCCGCGCACCACGAAGGCCAGGGTGAGGATGCCGTAGATCACCGTGGGCACCGCGACCAGGTTCTGGATGTTGAGCTCGATGAGCCGGTTCCACCACTTGGTGTTGTCGGCGTACTCCTCCAGGTAGATCGCCGCGGCGACGCCCAGCGGCAGCGCGAGCACGATGGTGCCGGCCATCACCCACAGCGTGCCGAAGATCGCCGACTGCACACCGGAGGTCGCCGGCCGCAGCTTCGAGGGCTGGTTGCCGATCAGGTTGCCGTCGAACCGGGCCAGCCCTTCGGAGATGATCACGACCAGCACCGTGCACAGGAACAGGCACGCGATCGCCAGGCAGGCCCACAGCAGGCCCGCGAACACCGCGGAGCGGACGTCGAACCGGCGGCGGCCGGTGAGCGTGGCGGCGCTGTCGTACTCCAGCAACGTCATCAGTAGGCCTGCCTGTACTTACGGACCAGCGCGATGCTGATCATGTTGATCACCAGTGTGATGAGGAACAGCAGCGCGCCCACCGCGAACAGCGAGTAGTACACCGGACTGCCCTGCGGGGCGTCCCCGCTGGCGACCTGCGCGATGAACCCGGTCATCGTCTGCGCGCCGACCAGCGGGTTGAGGGTGAACTGCGGCTGGTTGCCCGCGGCGATCGCCACGATCATCGTTTCCCCGACCGCCCGGGAGATGCCGAGCACGATCGCGGCGACGATGCCGGACAGCGCGGCCGGGAACACCACCCGCAGCGTGGTCTTCATCCGGTTGGCCCCCAGCGCGTAGGACCCCTCTCGCAGCGAGCCCGGCACCGCCGACATCGCGTCCTCCGACAGCGACGCGACGGTCGGCACGATCATGAAGCCCATCACCAGGCCCGGGGAGAGGTTGTTGAAGATGGCGGCGCCGACGACGTCCTGCAGCACCGGGGTCAGGATGGTCAGCGCGAACACGCCGTAGACCACGGTCGGCACGCCGGCCAGGATTTCCAGCACCGGTTTGAGCACCTTGCGGGTGCGCGGGTTGGCGTACTCCGACAGGTAGATCGCCGCACCGAGCCCGAGCGGGACCGCCACCACCAGTGCGATCAGCGTCGTGCTCGCCGTGCCCAGCACCAGCGGCAGCACGCCCCAGTTCTTGTCGTCCCACGCGGCCTTGTCACCGAACCCGGCCGTCCAGCTCGTGCCGGTCAGGAACTCGCCGAACCCGACGTGGCTGAAGAAGGTGACCAGTGGGGCCAGCAACGCGACCGCGGTCCCGGCCGTCACCGCCACCGACACCAGCGCCGAGCCGGCCAGCCCCGCCAGGATGAGCCGTTCCCCGATTCGGCTCCGCTTGCGGCGAAGGTCGACCGGGCGGCCGCCCGAAGGCGGGCTCCCCGCACCCGGGGAGCCCGCCGTGACCGGTCCAGCGACCATCAGGCGCCGGCCTTGGTCTTGAGTGCCTGCAGCTCGGACTGCGCTGTGGTCACCTGCGCCTGCGTCAGCGGGATGAACTTGGCCGCCTGGACGATCTCGGTGTTCTTCTCCAGGTAGAACTCGGCGAACTTGAGCACCTGCGGCTTCTTCAGCCCGGCGTCGGAGACGTAGATGAACAGCGGGCGCGACAGCGGCTTGTAGGTCCCGTCCTGCGCGGTCTGCACCGACGGTGCGACGCACCCGTTGCCACCGTCGACCTTGACGGCCTTGACCTTGTCGGCGTTGGCCTCCAGGTAGGAGAAGCCGAAGTAGCCCAGCGCCCCCTTGGTCGCCGACACGCCCTGCACCGTGACGTTGTCGTCCTCGGTCGGGTTGTAATCGGTGCGGCTGTCACCTTCCTTGCCGTTGATCGCCTCGGTGAAGTAGTCGAAGGTGCCCGAGTCCGAACCGGCGCCGAACAGCTGCAGCGGCTCGTTCGGGAACGAGGGGTCCACCTCGTTCCAGTTCTTGACCGTCGAGCCCGGCTCCCAGATCTTCTTCAGCTGATCCACGGTCAGGCATTCGGCCCACGTGTTGTCCTTGTTGATCACCACACTCAAGGCGTCGTTGGCGACCAGCAGCTCACTGAAGGCGATGTTCTTCGCCGCGCATTCCGCCTTCTCCGAGTCCTTGATCGGACGGGAGGCGTCGGAGATGTCGGTCTCGCCCGCGCAGAACTTCTTGAAGCCCCCACCGGTGCCGGAGGTCCCGACGGTGACGTTGGTGTCCGGGTTCTCGCCCATGAACAGCTCGGCCGCGGCCGAGGACAACGGCTCCACCGTGCTCGATCCGTCGATCACGACCGGCCCGGACACCGCCTCGCCCGTGGCCGCGCCGTCGTCTCCGCTGCCACCGCACGCGGCCAGGGTGAGCCCGGCTGCCATCACGACGGCCGCAGCCCGTGCCCGCTTGAACTGGCGGATGGTCACTTGGTGTGCCTCCTGCTAAGGGTCCCCGGCACACGCGCCGGGAGGATCCGTCCGCCCCGCGGTCGCGAGGCCCCTGCATCGAATAATTTCGTTCTAAACGAAGGGTGAACGAAGAGTGAAGGCGGGGCCTCGAATCGAAAAATGTCGTTCCAGCGGTCTCGCGCTAGGTGTATCCGGTCAGGACGTTGGTAGCGGCGTGTCTGGCTGAGTAAAGGAGAACCTCCGGTTGGGATGTGGCTTGTCTAAGGCCCACTCCGATCCGGAGGTTCTCGTGTTCCACGGTAGTGCCCGGCTGACGGTTCACGGTCGGCGACTGATCGTTCAACGCCACCAGGCCGGCTGGAAACAGGCCCACATCGCCGAAGCGATGGGCGTGTCCCGCAAGTGTGTGAAGAC
>NZ_PQHY01000061.1:0-44095 GCF_003385175.1 Amycolatopsis ruanii | reverse complement strand
GGCCGGGGTGGCGGCGGGCTCGGCTCGTCACGGACGCACCTGCGGCGGTCGGCAGCCGGGTGAGCAGCGCGAAGGCGGACGGGACAGGGGTTTCCGGCCCGGCGGTGCACTTCATGGGTGGCAGGTGGCCCCCAGGGCGGGCCGGACAGCCCGGCCCGGGGCATCGTGCGTGCCGGGCCAGCCGAGTGGGCCCGGGCGGGCGAGAGGTCGGTCCAGCCGGATCGCTGGTTCCCGAGCGCCCGAGGCGCGGCCCGCAGCCGCAACGCGGGCGAGCGCGGCAACCGCGCATCCGAGGCTGCGTGGCGCGCCAGGCGTGCGTCGGCGGGCCGAGCCGCGGCCAGCATCTCGCCGGCCGGCCGCCGCCAACGGCGGACGAGCGGCACACGCGGTCGTGGCGGTCCTGCCGCCGGAGGCACTCCACCAGCTTCCGGGTGGTGTCCGTGTCGCCGGGGCGGCAACGGCCCATCCGAGGCTCCGCGGCGCGCCAGGCGTTCGCCAGCTCCCCGAGCCGCGGCCCGCATCTCGCCGGCCGGCCGCCGCCAACGGTGGACGAGCCCGGGCAAGCGTGTATCCGAGGCTCCGCGGCGCGCGCGAGGGGTACGCCAGCGGGCCGGGGGCGCCTCTGTCCGGCGCCCCTTCGGGGTCAGCCCGCGCGGCGGTGCGTCCAGCCGCGGCGGCGGAGTTCGTCTCCGCTGAGGGTGAGCGGGCGGCCGAGGTGGTCGGTGCCCACCCAGCGCAGCGTCCCGGCGCCGGGCTCGAGGACGTAGGGGCGGCCCTGGCTCCACACCACGGAGCAGGGGGCGGTAGGGAGCGGGTCCGTCTCGGTCGCGGTTTCGGTGCTCAACACGATTGTGGAGTCGCGCGAGGAGACCGAAGTGTTAGCCTCCCGCCGACCATTCACCCGGCCGGTGGATCAGCGTCCACAATGGAGCCTCGCCGGGCGCGTCCTGCCAGCGATTTCGCCGCTGTCACGGTAATTTCGGGATCCAGGAGGCAACCACTGATGACCGCACCCCGCCGCGCCCTGGCGCTGCTGCTCCTGTCCGCCGGTGTCCTCGCCGGCTGTACCGATACACCGGACGTCGCGCCGGCATCGAGCCCACCGCCGGCGACCACCAGCGCGACCACCAGCACCACCGCGACCAGCACCACCGCGACCAGCCCGGCCGGGGCCCGCGCGGACGAGTGCGGCACCGTGCGCGCCGCCAGCGGGCTGACGCTCCAGGTCATGGACACCACGACCAGCGGCCTGAGCTGCGGTCAGGCCACCGACCTGGTGACCCGCTTCCAGCAGGCGATCGCCGGGCGGCAGCCGGCCGGGTCGGGCCGCCCGGTCGGCGAGACCGTGGACGGCTGGCTGTGCGTGTCCGGCCCGCCCGCCTCCCAGGGCGGCACGACGTGCAGCCGCGGCGAGGACACCGTCTTCGCCCGCGTCACCGAGGCGGAGTAGCCGCCCCCGGCCACGAACCGGGGGCGGCCCGTCCTCAGCCCTTGAGCCCCGGGAAGTCGTCCTCGCGGAACTCGCCCGCCGGGCGCGACTCCGGCGACGCCTGCTCCTTGCCGCGCAGCTCGACGCGGCGGATCTTGCCCGAAATGGTCTTGGGCAGCTCGGCGAACTCCAGCCGCCGGATCCGCTTGTACGGCGCCAGGTGCTCGCGGCAGAACGCCAGGATGCTCTCCGCGGTGGCCGCGTCCGGCTCGTGCCCGGCCGCGAGCACGACGTAGGCCTTGGGCACCGCGAGCCGGATCGGGTCCGGCGCGGGCACCACCGCCGCCTCGGCGAGCGCCTCGTGCTCCAGCAGCACGCTCTCCAGCTCGAACGGCGAGATGCGGTAGTCCGACGCCTTGAACACGTCGTCGGTGCGCCCGACGTAGGTGATGTAGCCCTTCTCGTCGACCGACCCGACGTCACCGGTGTGGTAGTAGCCGCCGCGGAACGCGTCCGCCGTCCGGTCGGCGTCGTCGGCGTACCCGACCATCAGCCCCACCGGCCGTTCGGTCAGGTCGAGGCAGATCTCGCCCTCCTCGGCGGGCTGCCCGCTCACCGGGTCGACCAGCACCACCTGGAAGCCGGGCACCGGACGCCCCATCGACCCGGCCTTGACCTCCTGTCCGGGCGTGTTGGCGATCTGCACGCTGGTCTCGGTCTGGCCGAACCCGTCCCGGATGGTCACGCCCCACGCCTTGCGGACCTGGTCGATCACCTCCGGGTTGAGCGGCTCGCCCGCGCCGACCACCTTGACCGGCGGCGTCTCCAGCGCGCCGAGGTCGGCCTGGATCAGCATCCGCCACACCGTCGGCGGCGCGCAGAAGCTGGTGATCCCGCACCGCTGCATCTGCGCCATCAGCGCGCCGGCGTCGAAGCGCGTGTAGTTGTACAGGAACACCGTGGCCTCGGCGTTCCACGGCGCGAACACGTTGCTCCACGCGTGCTTGGCCCAGCCGGGCGAGGAGATGTTGAGGTGCACGTCGCCCGGTTCGAGGCCGATCCAGTACATCGTGGACAGGTGCCCGACCGGGTAGGACACGTGCGTGTGCTGCACCAGCTTCGGCTTGGCCGTGGTGCCCGAGGTGAAGTACAGCAGCAGCGGATCGGCCGCGGCGGTCGGCCCGTCCGGCGTGAACGATTCCTCCGCGGAATAGGCGTCGGCGAAGGAGTGCCAGCCCTCGGTCGGCTCCCCCACCGCGATGCGGGTGTAGTCCCCGGCGACGTCGGCGAACTTCCCGGTGTCGGCCGAGCGGACCACTACGTGCCGCGCGTTGCCGCGGTCGAGCCGGTCGCGCAGGTCGGCCGCCCCGAGCAGGGTCGACGCCGGGATGATCACCGCGCCCAGCTTGATCGCGGCGAGGATGGTCTCCCACAGCTCGACCTGGTTGCCGAGCATCAGGATCAGCCGGTCGCCGCGGCGGACGCCGAGCCCGCGCAGCCAGTTGGCCACCTGGCTGGAGCGGCGGGACATCTCCGGGTAGGTCCAGCGGCCCTCGCCGCCGTCCTCCTCGACGATCCACAGCGCGTACTTCTCCGCGTTGGCCGGATCGGCGGCGACGACGTCGAACCAGTCCAGCGCCCAGTTGAACTCGTCCAGCCGCGGCCAGGCGAACTCGCGGTAGGCGGTGTCGTAGTCCTCGCGGTGCGCCAGCAGGAAGTCGCGCGCCTCGCGGAACCGCTGGTGAGCGGTGTTGCTCATGGCGTTCCTCCTCACTCGCCGGTGAACTCCGGCGCGCGGCGCTCCATGAACGCCCGCACCGCTTCCTGGATGTCCTTGCTGGGCAGGAACGCCGCGTTCCAGGTGGAGACGTAGCGCAGCCCGTCGCTGACCTGCCGCTCGGTGTTGAGCGAAAGGACCTCCTTGACGCCCTGGACGACCAGCGGCGGGTTGGCGGCGATCTCGCGGGCCAGGTCCTCGGCCGCGGCCAGCACCGCGTCCTGATCGGGGTACACGTCGTTGACCAGGCCGATCCGCTCGGCGCGGGCCGCGTCGATGTCCTTGCCGGTCAGGGCCAGCTCACGCAGGTGGCCCTCGCCGATGATCCCGGCCAGCCGCTGCAGGCTGCCCAGATCCGCCACGATCGCGACCTTCGCCTCGCGCACGCTGAACTTCGCGTCCGCGCTGGCCAGCCGCACGTCGGCGGCCGCGATGACGTCGACCCCGCCGCCGATGCACCAGCCGGACACGGCGGCGATCACCGGCGTGCGGCACTCCGCGACCGCGGTGACGCTGTCCTGCAGGACGCGGATCTCGCGGAGGAACTCGGTGCGCGGGCCGGCCAGGGCGTCCCCGGCGAGCAGCGGCGCCCACCCGCCCATCATCGCGGGCAGGTCGAGGCCGTAGGAGAAGTTCTTCCCGCTGCCGGTCAGCACGATCGCCCGGACCGCGGGATCAGCGTCCAGGGTGCGGAACACGATCGGCAGCTCGCGCCAGAAGTCCGGGCCCATCGCGTTGCCCTTGCCCGGGCCGAGCAGGGTGACGCGGGCGACCGGGCCGGTGCGCTCGACGGCGAGCGAAACCAGGTCCGGGAGCTTGTCGGCGGTGTCAGTCATGCGGCCATCTTGACGCATCCGGACGCATTCGCGCGCACAAGCCCGCGCGGGATGGTTTGCTGATCGTCATGCTGACCCGTCCCCTGGAGACCACCGGACTGGCTGCCGCGTTCACCTTCGAGGGCCACCGGCTCTGCTACACCGAGTTCGGCACCGGCGACCAGGTCGTGGTGCTGGCCCACGGCCTGATGTTCACCCGGCGGATGCACGCGCCGCTGGCGCGCCGTCTCGCCGCCGACGGGTTCCGGGTGATCACCCTGGACCTGCTCGGTCACGGCGACTCCGACCGGCCGCGCGAGTCGTGGCACTACTCGATCCCGGCGTTCGGCGACCAGGTGGTGGCGCTGCTGGACCACCTGGACGTCGGCCGCGCGGTGGTCGGCGGGACGTCGCTCGGCGCGAACGTGGCGCTGGAGGTGGCGGTGAAGGCGCCGGAGCGGTTGCGCGGGATCGTGGTGGAGATGCCGGTGCTGGACAACGCGATCGTCGCCGGGCTGCTGGCGTTCACGCCGCTGCTGTTCGCGGCGCGGTTCGTGCCGTTCGGGGTGCAGGCGGTGGCGAAGGTGGCCGGGCTGGTGCCGCAGGGCAGCCAGTGGGTCGACGTCGTCACCGACACCCTCGACCAGCGCCCGGCGTCGATGGCCGCGCTGCTGCACGGCGTGTTCTTCGGCCGGATCGCCCCGCCGCGGTCGGTGCGCGGGCGGATCGAGGTGCCCGCGCTGGTGATCGGGCACCAGCGCGACCCGATTCACCCGTTCGGCGACGCGGACACCCTCGCCGCCGACCTGCCCCACGCGGAGTTCGTGCAGGCCCGCAGCCCGGTCGAGCTGCGGTTCGACCCGCAGCGGCTGACCGCGGCGATCCTGGACTTCGTGCGGCGCTGCTACCGGAGCTGATCCGGCAGCAGGCCGGCGACCGGGCCGATCACGATCACCGCGGGCGGGCGCACCCCGGCGGCCTTGGCGTCTTCCGCCGCGGTGGCCAGGGTGAAGCGGTGCACGCGCTGGGCCGGCATGGTGCCGTTCTCCACGATCGCGACCGGCGTGTCGGCGGGGCGGCCGCCGTCGAGCAGCGCGGCGGCGAACTGGCCGAGCCGTTCCACGCCCATCATCAGCACGATCGTGCCGCGCAGCTTCGCCAGCGCCGTCCAGTCGGTCAGCGAGCTCTCGTGGTCCGGCGCGACGTGCCCGGACACGACGACGACCTCGTGCGCGACCCCGCGGTGGGTGACCGGGACCCCGGCGGCCGCCGGCCCGGCGATCGAGCTGGTGATGCCCGGGACCACCGTCACCGGCACCCCGGCCTCGGCGCAGGCGAGCAGCTCCTCGAAGCCGCGGCCGAACACGTACGGGTCACCGCCCTTGAGGCGGACCACGAACCTGCCCGCCTTGGCGTGCTCGATCAGGGTGGCGTTGATGAACTCCTGGCTCGCGGCGCGGCCGTAGGGGATCTTGGCGGCGTCCACGACCTCGACGTCCGGGGGCAGCTCGTCGAGCAGCTCACGCGGGGCCAGCCGGTCGGCGACGACGACGTCGGCGCGGGCGAGCAGACGGCGGCCCTTGACGGTGATCAGCTCCGGATCGCCCGGGCCGCCGCCGACGAGCGCGACGCCGGGCAGCTCGGTGGCGTCCGGCGGGGTGAGATCGCCGGCGATCGCGCCGGTGTGCAGGGCCTCCACGATGTTGTCGCGCACCGCCGCCGAGCGCAGCGGCTGGCCGCCGGACAGCACACCCACGACGAGGCCCTCGTGGCGGCCGACCGCGGCGGTCACCGCGGTGCCCTCGATGCCGGCGTCGGCGCGCACGCAGAAGATCCGGCGCCGCTCGGCCTCCGCGCAGACCGCGGCGTTGACCTCGGGGTCGTCGGTGCAGGCCAGCGCGTACCAGGCGCCGTCGAGGTCGCCGTCGGCGTAGCGGCGCTGGTGCCAGACGACCTCACCGGCGTCGATCATGCCGCCGACGGCCGGCGTGGTGGACGGCGAGATCAGCTCGACCGCGGCCCCGGCGCTGATCAGGCGGGGCAGCCGGCGCTGGGCGACGGTGCCACCGCCGACGAGCACCACGCGCCGCCCGGCGAGATCGAGGCCGACGAGGTAGTGCTGGTCTTCGGGCATGCGGACAAGCATGCCTGCCGGAAGCGCCGATGACACCTCAGGGTTGCAGGAGTGTGAGCAACTCCGTATTGCCGAACATGCGCGCGGTGTCCACGGCCGACGGCGTGCCCGCATCCGGGTCCGCTCCCCCGGCCAGCAGCGCCTTCACCACGTCCGGGTCGTTCTTGAACACCGCGCCGGCCAGTGGGCTCTGGCCGCGGTCGTTGAGGCGGTTCGGGTCGGCGCCGCGGTCGAGCAGTGCTTTGACCGTGTCCGCGTGGCCGTGGTAGGCCGCCAGCATCACGAGCGTGTCGCCGCGGTCGTTGGTCAGGTTGACCGCGATGCCGGCGTCCACGTAGGCGGCCAGCGTCTCGGTCCGCCCCTCCCGCGCCATCTGGAAGACGCGGCTCCACAGCTCGACCAGTTCGGGATCGGGCTCGCTCATGACGCCGAGCCTAGTGCGGTGCGGGCCACCCGGCCCGCACCGCACCACCTCAGCGCGCCGACGAGGGGTAGGGCAACAACGCCATCTCGCGGGCGTTCTTGATCGCCTGGGCCACCTGCTTCTGCTGCGTCGGCGACAGGCCGGTCACCCGCCGGGCGCGGATCTTGCCCCGGTCGGAGATGAACTTGCGCAGCAGGTCCACGTCCTTCCAGTCCACAACGGACACGTCCGCCTCGGCGAGCAGGTTGCGGCGACGGCGGCCGGGCCGCTCCTTGACGTACTTGGGCACGGCGCTCACCAGCTCGACTTCGACACGCCGGGCAGCTCGCCGCGGTGGGCCATCTCGCGCAGCCGCACCCGGGACAACCCGAACTTGCGGAGGTAGCCGCGCGGGCGGCCGTCGGCGGTGTCGCGGTTGCGCAGCCGCGTCGGGCTGGCGTCGCGGGGCAGCTTCTGCAGCGCCGACACCGCGGCCGCCCGCTCGTCCGCGGTGGACCGCGGCGAGGACACGACCGCCTTCAGCTCCGCGCGGCGCTCGGCGTAGCGGGCCACGACGGCACGCCGCTGCTCGTTGCGGGCGATCTTCGACTTCTTCGCCATCAGCGCTCCTCCCGGAACTCGACGTGGCGGCGGACCACCGGGTCGAACTTGCGCAGCACCATCCGGTCCGGGTCGTTGCGCCGGTTCTTCCTGGTCACGTACGTGTAGCCGGTCCCCGCGGTCGAGCGGAGCTTGATGATCGGCCGGACGTCGTTGCGGGCCACTACAGCTTCACCCCCTTCGCGCGCAGCTCGGCGACGACCGCCTCGATGCCGCGCTTGTCGATCGTCTTGATGCCCTTCGCCGAAACCCGCAGCGTGACCCAGCGTCCCTCCGCGGGCAGCCAGTAGCGGCGCCGCTGGAGGTTCGGGTCCCACCGCCGCGAGGTCCGCCGGTGCGAATGGGACACCTGCTTGCCGAAGCCCGGTTTGCGGCCGGTGACCTGGCAGACCGCCGACATCCACCCTCCCTAGTTGGTATCGATTTTCATTACCAACTACTCTACAACGCGTGGATCCCGAAACGACCGGCACCACCCGGGTGCCCCTCACCCTGATCAGCGGCCTCGTCCCGGCGGCCACCGCGGACCTCGCCGAGCAGGTCCGCGCGGCCCGGCCCGGCACCGCGGTCGTGCACCACGACCTGCGCGAAATCCGCGGCGGGGTCGTGCGGCGGCGGCTGCAGCTGGGCGACCGCGACGAGACGACCGTCCTCGAACTCGCGCACGGCTGCGTGTCCTGCACCCTGCGGGAGGACCTGCTCCCCCTGCTGCGCCGCCTGGCCGGCACGCCCGGCGTGCGGCACATCGCGGTGCGGCTGGACGAGGCGATGGAGCCGGAGCCGGTGTGCTGGGCGATCCGGCACGTCCTCGTCGGCGACCGGCCGGTGAGCGACTTCGTGACGATCGACGGCGTGCACACGGTGCTCGACCGCGGCACCTGGCTGGCCGACGCCACCGGTGACGACACCCTGGAGGAGCGCGGGCTGCAGGCCAGCCAGGACGACGAGCGGACGGTCGCGCAGGTCGCGTTGTCGCAGGCCGAGTTCGCCGACGTGCTCGTGCTGACCGGCACCGCCGACGCCTGGACCGACGCGAAGACCGCGGCCGTGCTCGACCGCGTCGCCCCGGCGGCGTTGCGCACCTCGCGCCTGGCCGAGGTGCCCGCGGGCGCGCGGCGCGGCGAGGTGACCGACATGCACGGCCCGCTGTTGCACGGCGAGCCGCCGCTGGGCGCCGACTGCGGCGTGGCGACGCTGCTGTTCACCGCGCAGCGCCCGTTCCACCCGGAGCGCCTGCACGACGCGCTCGACGTGCTGCTGGACGGCGTCGAGCGCGCCCGCGGCCGGGTGTGGGTGGCCAGCCAGCCGGACATGGCGCTGTGGCTGGAGTCGGCCGGCGGTGGCCTGGGCGTCGGGCACGCCGGGCCGTGGCTGGACGCGCCGGACGGTCCGGCGTGGACGGACGTGTCCCCGGAGCGGCGGACGCTGGCGTCGCTGCGCTGGCACCCGGTGTTCGGCGACCGGGCCTCGGAGATCTTCGTCGTCACCGATCAGGCCACGCCGGCCGAGATCGAGGAGGCGCTGTCCGGGGCGCTGCTCACCGACGCCGAGCTCGCCGCCGGGCAGCGGGAGTGGCTGACCTACGACGACCCGTTCGGCGCCTGGCACGAGGAGCCGTGCGAAGAAACCGACGAGACGCAGGACGTGAACGTCACGTCCGGAACGGAGAAGCAGTGAAACCGGGCATCCATCCCGACTACCACCCGGTGGTGTTCCAGGACACCGCGACCGGGGACGGGTTCCTGACGCGGTCGACGATCACCTCGGACAAGACGATCGAGTGGCGCGACGGCAACACCTACCCGCTGGTGCTGGTCGACGTCAGCGCGTGGTCGCACCCGTTCTGGACGGGCGCGCGCCGGATCATGGACACCGCGGGCCAGGTGGAGAAGTTCCACCGCCGCTACGGAAGGCGGAAGTGATGGCCGTTCCCAAGCGCAAGATGTCGCGTAGCAACACCCGCCACCGCCGCGCCCAGTGGAAGGCGGTCAAGCCGGACCTGGTGCCGGTGGTGATCGACGGCAAGGAGCAGCTGGTGCCGCGCAGGCTGCTCGGCCACTTCCACCGGCTGGCCCGGTGAAGGTCACCGTTCTGTCGGGGTTCCTCGGTGCGGGGAAGACGACGCTGCTCAACCACGTGCTGGGCAACGTCGCGGGCCTGCCGGTCGCGGTGGTCGTCAACGACATGAGCGAGGTCAACATCGACGCCGCGCTCGTGCGCACGCAAGAGCGGCTCGTCGAGATGACCAACGGCTGCATCTGCTGCACCCTGCGGGACGACCTGCTGGAGGAGGTGGGCCGGCTGTGCGACGAGGGCCGCTTCGACCACGTGCTGATCGAGTCGAGCGGGATCTCCGAGCCGATGCCGGTCGCGGCGACGTTCACGTTCCTGCCGCGGGCGCGGCTGGACACCATGGTCACCGTGGTGGACGCGGTGAACTTCGCCCGCGAGCTGGACCGCGGGGACGGCCTGGCCGAGCGGTCGCTGGACCAGTACGACGGTGACGAGCGGACGGTCAGCGACCTGCTGATCGACCAGGTGGAGTTCGCCGACGTCCTGGTGCTGAACAAGACCGACCTGGTGGGCCCCGGCGAGCTGGCCCGGCTGGAGGCGCTGCTGCGGCGGCTGAACCCGGCGGCGGAGGTGATCCGGGCCGGCTTCGGGCGCGTGCCGGTGCGGGAGGTGCTCGGGACCGGCCGCTACGACGCCGAACGGGCGCAGCAGGCGCCCGGCTGGGTGGCCGAGCTGAACGGCGACCACGTGCCGGAGACCGAGGAGTACGGCATCTCCAGTGTCGTGTTCCGGGCGGACCGGCCGTTCCACCCGGGCCGGCTGTGGTCGTTCGTGACGCGGGACCTGGACTCCGGCCGGTTCGGGAAGGTGTTGCGCGCCAAGGGGTTCTTCGCGCTGGCGTCCCGTCCGGGCGTGGTGGGTCTGTGGTCGCAGGCCGGTTCGGTGGCGCGGTTCGAACCGCAGGGCAGCGGGCCCGCGCGGCAGGAGCTGGTGTTCATCGGGACGGGCCTGGACCACGCGGCACTGACGGCGGCGCTGGCGGATTGCCTCGGCGAGGAAGCGGGTCCCGACCCGTTCCCCGCCTGGGCGGTGCACGACCACGCGGCGCACTAGGGTCTCTGGACCTGGCATCGCCGCCTGGTCGGCGAAGGCGCCTGGGACGTGGTGCTGAAGCGGCGGCCGGCCGCGGCGGCTGGACCACCTGGCTACACCGTCTGGCCGAGGGCAACGGCCGCCCTCTGGTCCCTGGCCTGACCGCCGTCGGGCCAGGGACTCGCCGATGACCGAGCCGCTGATGTCCCAACCGCGGGTACCCGCCTCGGTAGCGGCCGCGCCCGCCGCCACCGAGTCCTCGGCAAGGCCAGCTCCTCCCGCACCATCCCCGCGACCTACGCCGACGCGCGAGCCAGGCGGTCATTCCCGGGCCCGGCGACCAGGCCCGGCATCGCAAGTGAAGCGGTTCCCGCGGCGGACGGCCACCTACCTTCGACGCCCGACGTCACCACCTGGACAACGGCACGACCACGCGGCGCACTAGTCCGGCCGGTACAGCATCCCGAGGAACTCGCGCAGCAGGCGTTCCCTCAGCGCCGGGTGGGCGGTGCCGAGCAGGGCGTTGATCCCGGCCATCCGGTCCGGCACCCCGGCCCCGCCGCCCAGGCCGGCCGCGGTGAGCAGGCCCTCGAACTGCTCGCCGGTCAGCGTGTCCGGGTCGAGGGCGGCGACGAACGCCGCCACGTTCTCGTCCACGGTGACCGGTCCGGCGTCCCGGGCGGCGGCGACCGACGCGGCGAGGTCGGCCAGGAACCCGGCCTCGCCACCCCGGTTCGCGGCCGTGACGGTGAGGTGCAGGTTCACCGGCGAGGACTCGTGGGCGAACTGCGGCTGCACGTACCAGCCGCGGGCCCGCATCTCGTCGGCGACGGTGAACAGGTCGAAGCCCGCGTCGCCGGCGGTGAGCGCGATCAGCGTCGAGTCCGGTTCGGCGAGCAGCCGCAGGCCGTCGACGCTCCTGATGCCCTCGGCCAGGGTCGTCACCGCGGCCAGCGTCTGCCGGGCGAGTTCGAGGTAGCCGCGGTCGCCGAGGTGCTCCAGCACGGCCCACGCGGCGGCGAGCGGGCCGCCGGAGCGGGTGGACTGGACGGTGCTGTTGAGCATCGTGTAGCCGGGCCAGTCCGCGCTGGCGAAGAAGTGCCCGCGCCGCAGATCCGCGTCGGCGTGCAGCAGCACCGACACGCCCTTCGGGACGTAGGCGTACTTGTGCAGGTCCACCGAGACGCTGGTGACGCCCTCGACGGCGAACCCGAACTCCGGCACCGGGCGGCCGAGCCGGCGGAAGTAGGGCAGGATCCAGCCGCCGATGCAGGCGTCCACGTGCATCCGCACCCCGCGCGCGGCGGCCGCGGCGGCGATCGGCGCGACCGGGTCGATCACGCCGTGGGCGTAGGACGGGGCACTGGCGACCACGAGCACCGTCGTGTCGTCGATGGCGGCCGCCATCGCGTCCGGATCGGCGCGGAAGGTGACCGGGTCGACGGGCACCACGACCGGCCGCACCCGGAACAGGTGCGCGGCCTTGTGGAACGCGGCGTGCGCGGTCGAGGGCAGCACCATGCTCGGCGCGGCGACGTCCGGGCGGCCCTCGCGCGCGGCGAGCACCGCGAGCAGGCACGACTCGGTGCCGCCGGAGGTCACCGCGCCGACCGTGGACGGCGTGCCGCCCACCAGGCGGGCGGTCGCGGCGACGAGGTCGTTCTCCAGGCGCCGCAAGCTGGGGAACGCCGTCGGGTCGAGACCGTTGGCGGCGGCGGCGAGCGCGTGGGCCTGCGCGGCCAGCTCGTCCACACCGGACAGCCCGCTGTCGTAGACGTAGGCCAGGGTGCGGCCGCCGTGGGTGGGCAGGTCTGCCGCGCGCAGCTCGCGCAGCCGGGCCAGGACCTCGCGGGCGGGTTTCATCGCGGCTCCAGGATCGACCGGCGCAGCAGCGGCAGGCCCGCCACCACGAGGATTCCGGGCAGCAGGGCGAACCCGAGCAGGATCGCGGTGACCGCGCTGCCCGGTTGCGCCGCCGAAGCGTCCACACTGGACACGTACCCGCCCGCGGACAGCACCAGCCCGAACAGGCCCGGCCCCAGCGCGAGGCCGAGGGTCTCCGACGCGGTCCACACCCCGGCGGTGACGCCGGCCCGGGTGGCGCCGGTGCGTTCCTCCTCGGCGCTGATCAGGTCCGGCAGGATCGCCAGCGGGAACACCTGGATCCCGGCGTAGCCGACCCCGGCCAGGGCCACGAACACGAACGACACGCCGACCGGCACCACCAGCGCGGCGCACAGGCCCGCGCACGCGACGCCGAAGGCGATGCAGGCGAACCGGAAGCCGGCCAGCTTGCCCCAGCGCGCGCCGATGCGCGGCCACAGCGGCATGGTCACCAGCGCGGGCAGCACGAACCCGACGAACAGGAACGTCTGCAGGTCCGCGTCGCCGAACACGTACCGGGAGGCGTAGTTGACCCCGGCGAGCAGCGTGGCCAGGCCGAGCGACTGGACGAAGTAGACACCCAGCAGCCACCGGAAGGCGCGCCACTGCCGCATCGTCGCGAGCAGGTCGCGCCAGCCCGGCGTCGGCGGGCGCAGGTTGCCCACCGGCGCGGTCCGGGTGCCCACGTACACCGCGATGGTGCCGAGGATCATGATCACGCCCATCACGACGCCCATGACGCGGTAGCCGGTGACGCCGCCGACCTGGTTGGTGATCTCGGGTGCGCCGCCGCCGGAGACCAGGATCGCGATCGCCAGCAGGCCGATGCGCCAGCTGGTCAGGCGGGTGCGCTCGTGGTAGTTCCCGGTCAGCTCGGCGGGCAGCGCGTTGTAGGGCACCTGGAAGAACGCGAACGCGGTGGCGCACAGGAAGAACGCGAGCACCACGTACCCGGCGTCCAGCGTGGTGCTGCCGAAGCCCGGGTGGGCGAAGATCGCCGCGAACAGCACCGCGACGCCGAGCCCGCCGAACAGCAGGAACGGGCGCCTGCTGCCCCGCCGGTTCAGGCTCGCGTCGGACAGCCGCCCGGCGACCGGGTTGAACAGGACGTCCCACGCCTTGGGCACCAGCACGATGGCCCCGGCGATCGCGCCCGGCACCGCCATCGTGTCGGTGAGGTAGGGCAGCAGCAGCAGGCCGGGCACCGTGCCGAACGCGCCGGTGACGAACGACCCGGCGGAGTAGCCGAGCCTGGTCTTGGCCGGTAGGGCGACCATGGTCCTCCGATCGACACCCCGATGATCGCCCGCATCGTGTCACCGATCACGCGCCCGGGTGAGCCCGGGGCGCGAATTCGTCACGAGACGACGAACGCGCGTGAGGTGCCGGTGAAGGGGGTGATCGTGCCGTCGAGTGCCTTCGCGTCGCCGAAGTGGACGACGCGGTACTTGCCGACCGGGGTGTCCGGCGGGATGTCCCAGGTGATCGTCGCCTTCGACTCGGCCAGGAAGGTGCGCGTCCAGCGGTACTTGGTGGCCCAGTCGCCGTCGTCGGCGTGCCGCACCCAGGCGCCGCCGTCCAGGCGCTGGATCTCGGCGAACGTGCCGTTCCGGTGCAGGTCGTTCTTCGGGTGGCCGGTGACGAACTCGACCACCACCTGCTCGCCCCGCCGGTAGCTGCCGCGCGCCTCGGTGAGCACGTCGCCGAACCGCTTGAGCAGCGGCGGCGAGTCGACCACCACGCCGGGCTGGAAGTTGAGCTGCGCGCCGGACAGGTCGCGTGGCACCGGGCCGTGCGGCACGCTCGCGCCGGTCCGCATCGCCGCGGCCAGGCGCGCGAACTCCTGCTGGTAGGCGGGCAGCGTGTAGCGGCCGAAGAGCGTGGACGCGCCCTCGTACTGTTGCGAGTCGTACTCCTCGGGCGTGGTCACGTATTGGCTGTAGGCGTTGGCGTAGCCCTGCATGATCACGTTCTCCAGTGGCACGCCGAGCTCGGCGGCGACGGTGCGGCGGATGCGCAGCCCGGCGACGATCGTGTACTCGGCGGGCCCGCCGACGAGGTAGAGCTGCCCGAGCCGCAGGATCTGCAGCGGCAGCACCTCCGGCGCCCACGGGTAGGGCTTCATCGCGCCGAAGGGCACCGCGATCACCTTGGGCGCGTGCGCGTCGGCGAGCGCCTGCGGGATCGGCGCGTCCATCCCGCCGAGCGCGTCGACGAAGGGGTTGCGCACGCCCTCCGGCAGCGGCAGGCCGGGGCCGTCCTCGGTGCTGCCGGCCAGCATCGACACGCCGATCGCGGCGGTGGCGGTGGTGTGCTGCCGTCCGTCCGGCGTGTAGCGGCCGTCGACGGTCACCTTCGACATGTCCACGTAGCAGAAGCGGAAGTCCAGCGGCCCGGCGAGGGGCGTGCGCGTGCTGTCGAAGGCGGTTTTGGCGGCGGTGAACTGGCGTTCGCCGATGATGCGGGTGTTGGTGAACTCGTCCTCGGTCGGGCCGGATCCCGGTTTCAGGTTGAGGTTCGGGGACATGTCGCCGGAGTTGGTCTGCGGGAAGCAGGCGACGAACTCCGGGGCGCCGTCGAGGGAGCGGGTGCCGCGGCCGTGTTCCCAGGCGTAGGCGGCGTAGCCCTTGTTGTCGCCGCTGATCAGCTTGTTCGCGTTGGTCATCGACGTGCCGTGGGTGGCGAACCAGGCGATGGCGCCGATGTCGCGGCCGCCCTGGCGGAACCGCAGCACGGTGACGGCCGGGTCGATGGCGAGCGGGAAGTGGTCCTTGTCCGCCTGGGGGTTCAGCTCGAACGCGGTGCGGGAGCGGTTGACGCTGGCGTCGGTCAGCTCGGTCCGGCCGAGGGTGATCGTGCCGGGGGCGAGGTCGTCGTGCGCCTGCTGGATCGCTTCGACGATGCCGTCGACCTGCGCGTCGTAGGTCTGCCGCTGGAAGCCCAGGATCGACAGGTTGTAGGCGGCGTACCAGGACGATCCGCCGCAGCCGGCGTGCGTGTGGGTGGCGTTGAGCAGCACGTTCTGCTCGGTGTAGAGGTCGCCGTAGCGCTGCGCGAGCCGGGCGAGCACCCCCTGGTGCACGGACTGGAACAGCGCGCCCACGTCGGCGGTGACGAACACGATCCGCCGCCCACCCGGCTCGGCGACGACGTAGGCGCGGGCACGGGTGCGCTGGTGGATGCCGGCGGTCTGCTGCTGCGGCATCGAGTAGCCCATCATGCCGCACTCGGCCGCGGGCCCGGTGACGTCGGAGATCCCGGCGCCGACGAGGTAGCCCTGCTGCGCGGTCGCCTGCGGGATGGCGAGCACTCCCGCGGCCAGCGGCGCCGCGGCCGCTCCGGCCAAGACGGTCCTGCGGCTCACCGGCATCGGCACACTCCTTCCAGACGTGAAGCCCTTTCAGATTTGACGGAGACTAGAGGAGGCCGCCCGGCGCTGCCAACCCTCGTCCGGGTGGATTCGCTACCCGATCACCTCAGCGATCCGCCGCAAGGTTCGCGCATCCCCGCGCAGCAG
This sequence comes from Amycolatopsis ruanii, assembly GCF_003385175.1. NCBI lineage: Bacteria > Bacillati > Actinomycetota > Actinomycetes > Pseudonocardiales > Pseudonocardiaceae > Amycolatopsis > Amycolatopsis ruanii. Next base: position 28,410 of record NZ_PQHY01000061.1, on the reverse strand, counting down.
CAAGGTCGTCACCACCGTCTCCTCCCACGCGGCCAGCTCCGCCCGGATCTTCTCCGGCGGCCCGATCAGCGAGGTGTCCTCCACCAGCGACGTGGGGATCGCCGCGGCGGCCTCCTCCTTCCGCCCGGCGAGGTAGAGCTCCTGCACCTTCTCCGCGACGTCCGCATACCCGAGCCGGGCGAACACGTCCTTGTGGAAGTTCACCTGCCTGGCCCCCATGCCGCCGATGTAGAGCGCCAGCGACGGCTTGATGAACCCGGCCGCGGTCTCGACGTCGTCGTGCACGATGACCGGCACCGACGCGGCCACCTCGAAATCGGCCTGGGTGTGCCGGGCGCCGGGGCGCGCGAAGCCCTCGGCGAGCGCCTCGCGGTAGAACGCGTCGCTCTTCGGGGAGAAGAACAGCGGCAGCCAGCCGTCGCAGATCTCGGCCGCCAGCGCCACGTTCTTCGGCCCCTCCGCGGCCAGGTAGACGGGGATCTCCGGGCGCAGCGGGTGCACGGTGGACTTCAGCGGCTTGCCCAGCCCGGTCCCGTCCCGCAGCGGCAGCTGGTACTGCTCGCCGTCGAAGGTCACCGGCTCGCGGCGCGCCACCACCCGGCGCACGATCTCCACGTACTCCCGTGTCCGGGCCAGCGGCCGCGGGTACGGCTGCCCGTACCAGCCCTCCACCACCTGCGGGCCGGACGCGCCGAGGCCGAGGATGAACCGGCCGCCGGAGAGGTGGTCCAGGGTCATCGCGGCCATCGCGGTCGCGGTCGGGGTGCGGGCCGACATCTGGACGATGTTGGTGCCCAGCTTGACCCGCGAGGTCGCCGCGCCCCACCAGGCCAGCGGGGTCAGCGCGTCCGAGCCGTACCCCTCGGCGGTCCACACCGAGTCGAACCCCAGCTCCTCCGCGGCGCGGATCGCCTCGAGCGCGCCCTCCGGCGGACCGGAGGACCAGTAACCGATGTGATAGCCGAGCTTCACGACGCCTCCCGGGGAACGTAGTGGATGGGACTGTCCCGTTCGGACAGTGGTGGCAGGTTGCGCGCGGGGGTCTCCACCAGCGGGGCGTCCGCCGGGACCTCCCCGCGCACCCGGCGCCACGCCGCCCGGGCGCGCGGGTGGTAGCGGCGGTCGCGCGGCACGAACCGGAACGCCAGCCCGATCGCGCGGCCGGTGAGCCGGTGCAGCACCTCGCTGCGGCGCGACCACGAGTAGCCCAGCCGTGCCCGCACCGCCGGGTGGTACAGGCCGACGGTCCACCACACGAACGACTTGGCGATCCCGGCGCGCAGCACCCGCCACACCGGCTCCGGCATCCAAGACACGAACGGTGGCTTGGCGATCCCGCGGAGGTCGAGCACGTCCCGCGTGGCCTTGTTGTCCTCCAGGACCTCGGTGCACATGTGGTCCCAGTAGGACTGGAACTCCTCCCAGGTGGCCGGCACCGGCCGCATACTCAGCCCGTAGAGCCGGTACCACTGGATGTGCTCGTCGAACAGCCGCCGCTTGTCCGCCTCGCTGAGCCCGCCCATCATCCGCTCCGCGGCGACCACGGTGAGCATGAAGAACGTCGAGTGCGCCCAGTAGAACGTGCCCGGGTTCAGCGCGTGGTAGCGGCGGCCGCGGGAGTCCACGCCCTGGATCGTCTCGTGGTAGCCGCGCACCGCCCGCGCGGTCCCGGCGGCGCGCGGGCCGTCGTAGACCACGCCGCCGATCGGGTACAGCGAGCGGAACAGCCGCTGCCAGCGTTCGGCGAAGAACCGCGAGTGCTGCTCCACCCCGGCGCCGAGTTCGGGGTGCATGTTCTGCAACGAGCCCGCCCACAGTGCCATGAGCAGGGTCCGCCAGTCGCCGAAGTACTTCCACGTCAGGGACCCGGGGCCCAGGGGCTGCGCTGCCATGATCCGAACGCTACAATTGACAACACCTGTAGTCAATTGTGAGGGCGGATGGCGGAGAAGACCTGGGCGGGCACCACGCTGAGCGACCGCCGGGCGGCCCGGCGCGCCCAGCTGCTCGACGCGGGACTCGACCTGCTCGGCACCGCGGGCAGCGCCGCGGTGACCGTGCGCGCGGTGTGCCGGCAGGCCAGGCTCACCGAGCGCTACTTCTACGAGAACTTCGCCGACCGCGAGGAGCTGGTGGTCGCGGTCTACGAGCAGGTCGCCGCCGAGGCCCACCGCGCCCTCGCCGACGCGGTGCCGGACAGCCGGCGGGACCCGGCCGAGCGCGCCGAGGCGGCGGTCACCGCGTTCGTCGGGCTGATGCTCGACGATCCGCGCAAGGGCCGGGTCCTGCTGCTGGCGCCGATCACCGACCCGGCCCTGTCCGCCCGCGGCGTGGCGCTGCTGCCGGCCTTCGCCGGGCTGGTGCGGGAGCAGCTGCCCGAGCGGATGGACGCGCTGGAGAAGCAGCTGACCGCGATCGGCCTCGTCGGCGCGCTGACCCACCTGTTCACCGCCTACCTGTCCGGCACGCCGGAGATGTCCCGGGAGCGCCTCGTGGAGCACTGCGTCCGCCTGCTGGTGCGATCGTCCTAAGCGGACCTCTCTGCCCGGCACGCTCGAGCCACCGGCACCGCCGCGGGTTCTCAGGAGCCCCCTCGCGAGGACAGCGCCGACGTGGTGGTTGGCACTGTCGCGCGAAGCGCGTCCACCAGGGGTGGTGGTCGGGCCGGCGGGCGGGAATTCATGAGGAGGCGATCCCACAGCGAGGGGGCTGAGTCGGCCCAGCCGCGCGGAGCGCGTCCGTTGAGGGTGGTGGTGGGCTGGCGGGAGGGGCCACCACCCGCACCGCGACTCACGCCCTACCCGGATTTCTCCCCCGCGAGTTCGAGGGCGATGCCGATGATCATGTCCTCCTGACCGCCGACGTAGCGCCGCTCCCCCACCCGGTACAGGATTTCGTGGGCGGGCACCCCGTACCGCTCGGCGGCGCGCTCGGCGTGCAGCAGGAAGCTGGAGTACACCCCGGCGAACCCCTGCACGATCGACGACCGGTCCATCACCGGCAGCCGCGTGATGAACGGCTTGACCACGTTCTCCGCGGCGTCCATCAGCACGTCCTTGTCCACCCCGGTCTGGACGCCCAGCCGCTCGAACACCGCGGCGAGCACCTCGGTCGGCGAGTTGCCGGCCCCGGCGCCGAGCGCGACGAGCGAGCCGTCGATCTGCTTCGCCCCCGCCCGATAGGCAAGCACCGAGTTCGCCACGCCGAAGCTGAGGTTCTGGTGGCCGTGGTAGCCCACCTGCGCCGCGTCGCCGAACTCGGCGGCCAGCGCGGCCACCCGGTCGGCGGCTTCCTCCAGGATCAGCGCGCCGGCGGAGTCCACCACGTACACGCACTGGCATCCGGCGTCGACCATGATCCGGCCCTGCTTCGCGAGGGTCTCCGGCGTGGCCATGTGCGACAGCATCAGGAATCCGACGGTCTCCAGCCCCAGCGTGCGCGCCTCGGTGAAGTGCTGGATCGACACGTCAGCTTCGGTGCAGTGCGTGGCGATCCGCACCGCGCCCGCGCCCAGGTCGGCGGCGGCCTTCAGGTCGCTGACCGTGCCCAGGCCGGGCAGCAGCAGCACGGCGATCGTGGCCCGCTCGGCCTCGTCGACGGCGGCGGCGATCAGCTTGCGCTCGTCGACCAGGGAGAAGCCGTAGTTGAAGGTCGATCCGCCGAGGCCGTCGCCGTGGGTCACCTCGATCAGCGAGATCCCGGCGGTGTCCAGCGCGCGCACGGTGTCCCGCACGTTGGCCTCGGTGAACTGGTGGGCCATGGCGTGGCTGCCGTCGCGCAGGCTCGTGTCGACGAGCCGCACCTCCCGCTCGGTCATGCCGGCACCTCCTGCGCGCGGTTGGCGGCCAGCAGCTCACCCACGCGGGCCGCGGCGGCGGTCATGATGTCCAGGTTCCCGGCGTAGGGCGGCAGGTAGTCGCCGTTGCCGGCGACCTCGAGGAACACCGCGACCCGGGCCCGGCCCCGCCAGTCCGGCCGCGGGTCGTCGAACTGCGGCGCCGCCTTGAGCGTGTAGCCGGGGACGTACTCCTGCACGTCGGCGACCATCCGCTCGATCGACGCGGTGATCGCGTCGCGGTCGGCGTCCGGCGAGATCGCGCAGAACACGGTGTCGCGCATGATGAGCGGCGGTTCGACCGGGTTGATGATGATGATCGCCTTGCCCTTCGCGGCGCCGCCGACGATCTCCAGGCCGCGGGCGGTGGTCTCGGTGAACTCGTCGATGTTGGCGCGCGTGCCCGGACCGGCCGACCGCGAGGACACCGACGCCACGATCTCGGCGTAGGGCACCTCGGTGACGCGGGAGACGGCATGCACGATCGGGATCGTGGCCTGCCCGCCGCAGGTGATCATGTTGTAGTTCGCCGCGCCCAGCTGGTCCGGCAGGTCCACCGCGGGGCAGGTGAACGGGCCGACCGCGGCCGGGGTCAGGTCGACGGCCTGGATGCCGGCCTCGGCGTAGCGCGGGGCGTTGGCGAGGTGCGCCTTGGCGGAGGTGGCCTCGAAGACGATGTCCGGCAGCTCGTCGCGGGACAGCAGCCAGTCCACGCCCTCGGCCGAGGTGTCCACGCCCAGCGCGGCCGCCCGCTTCAGGCCGTCGGAGGCCGGGTCCACCCCGACCATGTACGCGACCTCGATGTGCTCGCTGCGCCGCAGCTTGACGAGCAGATCGGTGCCGATGTTGCCGGGTCCGACGATCGCGGCCCGTGCCTTCCGGGTGCTCATGCGCCCTCCTTCCGGGGTCGGCTCCACGGTGCGCGCCGGACTGCGGCACACTCAACGCATGTGTGCCGCTGAGCGGGACGACGGGATGACCGCGGCGCGGATCGCCGCGCTGCTCGGCGCGTTCCGGCCCGGAGACCGGGCGCTGGGCGCGTCCGAGCTGGCGCGCCGCACCGGCGTGCCGAAGTCGTCGGTGCACCGGCTGACCGGGCACCTGGTCACGCAGGGCCTGCTGGAGCGCGACGGCACCGCGGTGCGGCTCGGGCTGCGGCTGTTCGAGATCGGGCAGCTGGCCGGGCGGGAGCGCGGGCTCGTCGACGCCGCCCGCCCCTACCTGGCCGATCTGCGTGAGGCCACGCGCAACACGGTGCACCTGGCGGTGCTGGAGGGCACCGAGGTGGTGTACCTCGACATCGTGCGGGGGCCGGACGCGCCGGCGCTGCCGTCCCGCATCGGCGGCCGGTTCCCCGCGCACGCCACGGCGGTGGGCAAGGCGATCCTGGCGCACTCCCCCGCGTCCGTGCTGGAGACCGTGCTGGCGGCGGGGCTGACCAGGGTGGGCCCGCGCACGATCACCGCGCCGGGGCTGCTGCGGCGGCAGCTGACCCGGATCCGCGACGAGGGGGTCGCCTACGAGCGGGAGGAATCCGGGGTGGGCGTAACCTGTGCAGCCAGTCCAGTGCTCGACGCGACCGGTCGGGCACGGGCCGCGATTTCGATCTCGGGCTGGAGCAACCGGGTCCGGGTCGAGCGCGTCTCTCCAGCGGTGCGCACGGCGGCTCTCGCTTTGTCGCGGGCCTTGCCGTAGGGTCTCGCGCACCAGCGGGGAAGATCGACACGTAGGTCTCGTGGCGCTCGCCGGGCCACGGGGATGTTAGGGAGGATTGGCGTGACCACCGCGACCACCCAGGTAGACGACCTTCGGCTCGTGGCGGCGCCGACCGCCGTCAGCTGCGCCGAGATGTTCGTCCGTTTCGCCCTCCTGGAGTGGAAACTACGCCCGCTGGCCGACGACGCGGCGACCGTCATCCGGCACCTGGTGCGGTCCTCGGTGGACGGGGCGGACCGGCGATCGCCCCGCTTCCTGACCGTCCGGCTGCGCCTGCACCGCGACGTGGTGGTCGTCGAACTCGACGACGACCGCCCCGGCGAACCCCCCGAACTGCCCGGCTGGACCATCAACACCGTCGCCCTGCCCGGCGGGCACCGCACCGCGTGGTGCGAGCTGCCGCTGCCCGCCGGGGTGACCGGAGCCCTCCCGACGCGTTCCCCGCACCGCCTGCCCAGCCCCGCGACCGAGTACCCGGCCGAGGAGCCGCTGCCGGAGCCCGACTTCCTGGACTCGCAGATCCTGCAGCGCGTGCTGCACGGACTCAACGGTTCCGCACGATAGCGCTTTCCGCGGGCGGGCCGGACAGCGCTTCCCGGGAGCGGTGCGCGGCGCCGGTCGCGCGGGACCACCGCGGCCGGTGCCGCCGCCGCGCGGGTCAGGCGAGTCCGCGCAGCGCCTGCGCCGGCGGGCGCTCCCCGGCGATCGTCGCCACCATTTCCAGGACCCGGCGCGTCTGCTGGACCTCGTGGACGCGGAACACCTGCGCCCCGTCCCGCGCGGCGAGCCCCGTCGCGGCCAGGGTGCCGTCCAGGCGCTCCGTGATGCCCGCGCCCAGGGTCTCCCCCACGAAGTCCTTGTTGGACAGTGCCATGAGGACCGGCCAGCCGGTCGCCGTCAGGTCGCGCGCGTGCCGCAGCAGCGCCAGGCTGTGCCAGGTGTTCTTGCCGAAGTCGTGCGTCGGGTCGATCAGGACGCCGCCGCGGGGCACGCCGAGCGCCACGACCTCCTCGGCGCGGCGGGTGAGCTCCTCGATCACCTGCCCCACCACGTCCTCGTAACGCACGCGGAACGGGCGCGTCCGCGGCACCGCTCCCCCGGTGTGCGAGCACACGTACCCGGCGCCGAACTCGGCCGCGACCTCCGCCAGCCGGGGGTCGGCGCCGGCCCAGGTGTCGTTGAGCAGGTCCGCCCCGGCCTCGCAGGCCAGGCGCCCCACCTCGTGCCGCCAGGTGTCCACGCTGATCACCAGGTCCGGGTGCCGGCGCCGGATCTCGGCCACGAACGGCACCACCCGGCGGGTCTCCTCGGCGACGCCGACGTCGCTGACCTGGCCGGCCTTGACCCCGCCGATGTCCACGATGTCGGCACCTTCGGCGACGGCTCGGTCGACGGCCGCGAGGGCGTCCGGATCGGCGAAGGACGCGCCCCGGTCGTAGAACGAATCGGGGGTGCGGTTCACGATCGCCATCACGAGCGCGCGGTCGGAGACGACGCGCCGCCCGCGGAAGACCAAGTCGACTGCCACGAGTTCATCATGCCTGCCGTGGCGGGGGCGCGATAACGCGCGTTATGCCCTAAGTTGCTTCCAGAAGAGCGAAGGGGGTGCGCGGATGGCCACCCGGCACGGCCCGGCGGGCCCGGCGGACAGCCACAGCAGGGAGCGGTTCCTGCAGGCCGCGCTGACGGTTCTCCTCGAGCATGGCGTGTCCGGGCTGACGGTGCGCAGCGTCGCCGAGGCGGCCGGCACGTCGACGATCGGGGTCTACACGCGCTTCGGCGGCCGCAACGGGGTGCTGGACGCCTTGTACGAGCGCACTTTCGAGATGCTGCACGAGAAGTTCGTGGCCGTGCCGCGGGTTCCCGGCGACCCGGCCGCGGGGATCCTCGCGCTGGCCCGGGCCTACCGCCGGTTCGCGCTGGACAGCCCGGCGCGGTACTCGTTCATGTTCGAGCAGTCGGTGCCCGGGTTCGACCCGGACCCGGATCTGCGGTCGTTCGCCCAGCGCGGCACCTTCGACCTGCTCGTGGACCGCGTGGCGCCGGCGACACCGCCCGGCCGCGATCCGAACGTCACCGGCTACCTGATCTGGACGACGATGCACGGGCTGGTGAGCGTCGAGCTGACGCACCGCGCGCGCAACCCGCCGCCGAAGTGGTTCATCGCGACGACGGACACCGCCTACGACGACATCTTCGGCGCCGGCATCCGCGCGATGCTCAACGGACTGGACCTCGACCTCGGCTGATCCGCGCCCGCTCACGGCCCACGCCCCGCACCTACCCGGGCACACGGACTCGCGCGCACGGGACGCCGAACTCCCCCACCGGAGCGTGGGACACGCCCGCCGGAGCGTGGAACTCGCCCGCCGGAGCGTGGAACTCGCCCGCCGGAGCGTGGAACTCGCCCGCCGGAGCGTGGAACTCGCGCGCACCGAACGCAGAACTCGCCCGCCGGAGCGTGGGACTCGCGGGCGGGTGAGACGAACGTGGCCCCCGGTCTCCGCAGAGAACCGGGGGCCACGAATCGATCAGTCAGCCTGAGCTACGCGCTCACGCGCCGCCCGACAGCTTCTCGCGCAGGGCCGCGAGCTGCTCGTCGCTGGCGAGGGTGCCGCCGCTGCGCTGCTCCGCGCCGCCACCGGTCGAGCTGTAGTTCTGCTCGCCGCCGCCGACCGGGCCGCCGGTGGCCTCCTCGGCCGCCGCCTGGGCGCTGGCCTCGGCAGCCTTGGCGATCTGCCGCATGTGGGCCTCGTAGCGGGCGTGCGCCTCGGCGTACTGGCGCTCCCACTCCTCACGCTGCTTGTCGTAGCCTTCCTGCCACTCCTGCGTGTCGGGGTCGAAGCCCTCGGGGTAGATGTAGTTGCCCTGGTCGTCGTACTCGGCGGCCATGCCGTACTGGGTCGGGTCGAACTCGGTGTCGGTGGTGAAGCCCTCGTTCGCCTGCTTCAGCGACAGCGAGATCCGGCGGCGCTCCAGGTCGATGTCGATGACCTTGACCATGACCTCGGTGCCGACCTGCACGACCTGCTCCGGGATCTCCACGTGGCGCTCGGCCAGCTCGGAGATGTGCACCAGGCCCTCGATGCCCTCCTCGACGCGGACGAACGCGCCGAACGGGACGAGCTTGGTGACCTTGCCCGGCACGATCTGGCCGATCGCGTGGGTGCGGGCGAACTGGCGCCACGGGTCTTCCTGGGTCGCCTTCAGCGACAGGGACACGCGCTCGCGGTCCATGTCGACGTCCAGCACCTCGACGGTGACCTCCTGGCCGACCTCGACGACCTCGGACGGGTGGTCGATGTGCTTCCAGGACAGCTCCGAGACGTGCACCAGACCGTCGACGCCGCCGAGGTCGACGAACGCGCCGAAGTTGACGATCGAGGACACGACGCCCTTGCGGACCTGGCCCTTGGCCAGCGCGTTGAGGAACTCGCTGCGGACCTCGGACTGGGTCTGCTCGAGGTAGGCGCGGCGGGACAGGACCACGTTGTTGCGGTTCTTGTCCAGCTCGATGATCTTCGCCTCGAGCTCGCGGCCGACGTAGGGCTGCAGGTCCCGCACGCGGCGCATCTCCACCAGGGAGGCGGGCAGGAAGCCCCGCAGGCCGATGTCCAGGATCAGGCCGCCCTTGACGACCTCGATGACGGTGCCCTTGACGGGCTCGTCCTTCTCCTTGAGCTCCTCGATCGTGCCCCAGGCGCGCTCGTACTGGGCGCGCTTCTTGGACAGGATCAGCCGGCCTTCCTTGTCCTCCTTCTGGAGGACGAGGGCCTCGACCTCGTCACCGACGCTGACGACCTCGCCGGGATCGACATCGTGCTTGATGGACAGCTCACGCGAGGGGATGACGCCCTCGGTCTTGTAACCGATGTCGAGCAGCACCTCGTCGCGGTCGACCTTGACGATGGTGCCCTCAACGATATCGCCGTCGTTGAAGTACTTGATCGTCTTGTCGATCGCGGCGAGGAAGTCTTCCTCCGACCCGATGTCGTTGACGGCGACCTGGGCGGCGCCGGACGTCGGGGCGGTGGTGGTGTCGGTGGTCATTAGGTGGGTTGCTCCGGTTGGTTTACGGCTCGAGTAGGTTTGCAGTTTGCGTGCGCGGCGAGCGTACGACGGCAACCATGAGCAAACGTTCACAACGGAACGGCCGCGGAGCATCACCGCCGACGGTGCGCGACCCGGAACCCGGCTCAGCTCTGCCGAGTGGAAGGTAGCGCGAACCCACTGCGCTAGAGATATCGTACGCGGCCGCCTGCGAGGCGCACAAACAGGGTCGCCCGCACGGACGCGCACCGGCCGGCCGGTGAGAATACCGGTGTGACGACGGCGGGCGAGCACCACGGCGAAGACCTGGACCCGGACCGGCACGCGCGGGCCGAACAGCGGCTCGGCACGGTCGGCGTGGCGCACCGGGAGGTGGCCGCGCACGAGGCGACGGCGGCGAACCTGGCCTGGTGGGACGCCGACGCCGACGACTACCAGGCGGCCCACGGCGAGTTCCTCGGCGACGCGGACTTCGTGTGGTGCCCGGAGGGTGTGCGCGAGGCCGACGCCCGCCTGCTCGGCGACGTGCGCGGCCGCCGCGTGGCCGAGATCGGGTGCGGCCAGGCCGCGTGCTCGCGCTGGCTCGCCACCGCCGGGGCGCACCCGGTCGAGCTGGACCTGTCCGCCGGGATGCTCCGGCACGCCCGGGCGGCCGCCGCGCGCACCGGCATCGGCGTCCCGCTGATCCAGGCCACGGCCGAGCGGCTGCCGCTGGCGGACGGGAGCATGGACGCAGCCTGCTCGGCGTTCGGCGCGCTGCCGTTCGTGGCCTCGATCGAGACCGTGTTCGCCGAGGTGCGCCGGGTGCTGCGGCCGGGCGGGCCGTGGGTGTTCGCGGTGACTCACCCGATCCGGTGGATCTTTCCGGACGATCCCGGCCCGGCCGGGCTGACCGCGAGCCAGCCGTACTTCGACCGCACCCCCTACGTCGAGGTCGACGCCGGCAGCCGGGCCACCTACGTCGAGTACCACCGCACGGTGGGCGACTACGTGCGGGCGCTGGCGGCCACCGGGTTCGTGCTGGAGGACCTGCTGGAGCCGGAGTGGCCGGCCGGGCACACGCGCGTGTGGGGGCAGTGGAGCCCGTTGCGCGGCAGGCTGTTCCCGGGCACCGCGATCTTCCGGGCCCGCGCAGGGACGCGGTGAACACCGCGCTGCTGTCCGCGCAGCGGGCCCGGTTCGCCGCGCTGGACCCGCTGCTGCCGGCCGCCGCGCCGCTGCCGGAGGGCGAGGTGCTGGACGCGGCCACGGCCGGCGGCACCCGGGTCACCGGGGTGCTCCAGGTCCACCGGCACGAGCCGGGCGCGTTCGACCTGCTGTGGTCCGCGGCGCGGGTGTGGCACCTGTTCCCCTGCATCGGGGACACCGGGACCGCAGGCATGGACGCGCTGCTGCGCGCGTGGCGGCACCGGATGGACCGCGAGTCACCGGGCGCGGATTCGTCGTGCACGGTGACCTGGCCGAGCCGGGACGCCGAGGCGGCGCGCGCGTTCCTCGACCACGGCCTGGTCCCGCTGTCGGTGCTCGCGGTGCGCACCGGCCCGCCGCAGGACCACCCGGCCCCGCCCGGGGTCACGATCCGCCGCGCGCGGCCGGAGGACCTGGAGGAGGTCGTGGCCCTGTCGCTGGCCACGTTCCGCTACTCCGGCCTGGTCGCCGGGCCGTGGCGGCCGGGCACCGGGGAGCTGATCGCCCCGCGCCTGGAGCGCAACCTCGCGGCGGAGGCGCCGATCTGGCTCGCCGAACGGGACGGCGTCGCCGTGGCGCTGGCCGACTGCGGCTGGGTCGAGTCGGCACCCGGGTCGTGGGCGGCCGAGTTGCTGCCCACCGGCCGGTGGGGTTACGTCAACAACGTCGCCACCAGCGAGCACGTGCGCGGCGAGGGCATCGGCCGGGCGCTGTTGGCCCGGGTGCACCGCGAGTTCGCCGGCCGCGGCGCCCGCGCGACCTACCTCTACTACAACCCGGCCAACCCGCTGTCCTCGGTGTTCTGGCCGCGCCAGGGGTACCGGCCGCTGTGGTCGTACTGGGAGGTGCGGCCGGCCTCCGCCCTGCGGTGACCCCCGAGTTGCCGGCTCCGGCGGACGGTCGTATCTTTTGAACTGACCAGTCAGTTCAAAAGAGGGGGATCCTGTGCGGGTGCACGCCGACCGGGTCACCGTCGAAGGTCCGCACGGCACGCTGCTGCCGCCGACCTCGCTCACCGTCACCGAGGGCGAACTCGTCTTCGTGCACGGCGAACCGGGCGCCGGGGTCACCGCGTTCGGCCTCGCCCTGACCGGGCGGATGCGGCCGTCGACCGGGCTCGTGACGCTCGACGGCGCGGCGGACGCGGCGAAGCGGCGCCGTGCCGGCGCGGTGGTGGACGCGCCGGAGATCACCGCGCCGGAGGGCTCGCTGCCGGTCCGGATGGTGGTCGCCGAGGAGCTGTCGATCGGGAAGCTGCCGTCGGGCAAGGACGCCGTCGCGCGGTGGCTGTCCGAGCACGACCTCGCCGGGCGCGCGGGCGTCCGGTTCGAGCACCTGTCCCCCGCCGAACGCACCCGGCTGCTCACCGCGCTGGCCGCCGCGCGCCCCGGCGTGCGGCTGCTCGTGCTCGACACGCCCGACCGGCACACCAGCGATGTCGCGAGCTGGGCGGACCTGGCCCGCGAGCACGCCGCGCGCGGGTTCGCCGTCGTCGTGCTGACCGCCACCACCCCACCCGAGGCGCTGCCCGCTCCCCCGGCCCGGCTCGGCCGGACCGAGCAGCCCGAACCCGAACTCGTGCAAGGAGATCCGCAGTGACCGGCCTCCGTCTCGCCGCCGGGGAACTGCGCCGCCTGACCTCCGGCAAGCTGCCCAAGCTCGCCGTGGCCGCCCTGGTGCTCGTCCCCCTGCTCTACGCGTCGTTCTACCTCTACGCCAACTTCGACCCCTACGGCAGGCTGGGCAACCTGCCCGCGGCGATCGTCAACGAGGACACCGGCAGCACCGACCGCAACATCGGCGACGAGGTCACCTCCTCGGTCGTCGGCTCCGGCACCTTCCAGTGGCACGAGGTCTCCGCCGCCGAGGCCGACGCCGGGGTGCGCGACGACCGCTACTCGTTCGCGATCACCATCCCGCGCGACTTCTCCGCCGCGCTGACCTCCAGCGGGAACTTCACCCCCCAGCGGGCCACGATCCAGCTGACCACGAACGACGCGAACAACTACCTGTCGCACACGATCGCCAACCAGGTGGCCGAGCAGATCCGCGGCACGATCGCGGAGAAGGTGGGCAGCGAGGCCGCGAACCGGTTCCTGATGGGCTTCTCGACGATCTTCGGGCAGACCCAGCAGGCCGCGACCGGCGCGACCCAGCTCGCGGACGGGGCGAACCGGCTGCTGACCGGTCAGCAGCAGCTCGCCGACGGCGCCCAGCGGCTGGCCACCGGCAGCGCCGAGCTGTCGTCCGGGCTGTCCACGTTGCGGTCGAGCACCGCGACCCTGCCGCAGAGCACCCGGCAGCTGGCCGACGGCGCGCAGCGGGTCGCCGACGGCAACAGCCAGGTCGCGGCGGCCGGGGCCACCGTCGCCAGCGGGTCGGCCCAGCTCGTCAGCGACCTCGACAACGTGGACAACCAGCTCACCGACCGCCTGCGCGCCGCCGGGCTGTCCGAGACCGACATCCAGCGCGTGCAGGGCGTGCTCGGTGATCTGCGGGCCCCGGTCGACCAGGCCAACGCCCGGATCCAGCAGACGTCCGCCCAGCTGAACCAGCTCGCCGACGGCGCGCGGCAGGTCGCGGCCGGCGCGGCCACTCTGGCGAACTCGGCGCCGGCGCTGTCCGGTGGGATCGCACCGTCCTCCGACGGCGCGAACACGCTGTCGGCCGGGGCCGCCCAGCTCAACGACGGCGAGAAGACCGCGCTGTCCGGCACCCAGGAGCTGGCGGCCGGCGCGGGCCGGTTGCGGGACGGGCTGACCAACGGGCTGGGCCAGATCCCCAACCCCAGCGACCCCACCCGGACGGCGACGGCCGACACGATCGCCGACCCGGTCACCGTCAACTCGGTGGGCGTCGCCTCCGCCGGCACCTACGGCGCCGGGCTGGCCCCGTTCTTCCTCGCCCTGGCCACCTGGATCGGCGCGTTCGTGCTGTTCCTGCTGATCCGGCCGCTGTCGGCGCGGGCGATCGCGGCCGGCACCGCGCCGCTGCGGGTCGCGCTCGGCGGGTGGCTGCCCTCGGCGCTGCTCGGCATCGCGCAGGTCGTCGTGCTGTTCGCCGCGGTCACCTGGTTCGTCGGCATCCACATCGCGCACCCGGTGGGCGCGCTGGCGTTCGCGATCCTCGCGTCGCTGACCTTCACCGCGATCGTGCACGCGCTCAACGCGTTCTTCGGCGCCGTCGGCAAGTTCCTCGGGCTGGTGCTGCTGGTGCTGCAGCTGGTCAGCGCGGGCGGCACGTTCCCCTGGCAGACCCTGCCGGACGCGCTGTACCCGCTGCACGTCGTGCTGCCCATGGGGTACGTGGTCGACGGGCTGCGGCACCTGATGTACACCGGGGCGTCGCTGCGGAACCTGGTGGACATCGGGGTGCTGGTCGCCTACCTGGTCGGCGCGCTCGCGGTGTCGGCGCTGGCCGCGCGCAGGCAGCGGGTGTGGACGGTGTCGAAGCTCCAGCCGGAGCTGTCCCTGTGAGCCCGCGCGGTGAGCACACCAAGCAGAAGTTGTTCGAGGCGACGCTGCGGCTGGCGACCGAGAAGGGGCTGGCCGGGCTGACGGTGGACGAGATCGCGGCGGCGGCCGGGGTCGCAAAGGGCACCGTGTACTACAACTTCGGCAGCAAGGACGGGCTCATCGACGCGTTGCTGCGTTACGGCGTGGGCCAGCTCGCCTCACGGCTGCGGGCGCAAACGGGTGGCACGGACCCGGTGGCCGCGCTGGAGGCGCTGGTGGACACCGGGCTGGAGTTCATCGCCGGGCACCGCGGGTTCTCGCAGATCCTGGTCAGCGAGCTGTGGCGGACGCCGGGCCAGTGGCAGGAGACGCTGTCGCTGCTGCGCGAGGACATCGTGTCGATCGTCAAGGAGCAGCTGCAGCGGGTGGCCGACGCCGGGCGGCTGCCGCCGGGTGTCGAGGTGCCGACCGCGGCGGCCGGGCTGTTCGGCACGCTGCTGGTCGTCGCGCTGGACTGGCAGGTGTTCCAGCCGCACCGGTCCCGCGCCGAGGTGCGCGAGGGCATCATGGTCCTCGTCCGCGGGGTGGCCCGCCCGGATTGATTCCCGCCGGTTGTCGATTCCGCGGCTCCTCGTTCGCCGTAGGGGCGCGGGCGTCATCCGGACGCCCGGTGAGGAAGGGATCGACATGCGGAAACTGGTGGTCACGGCGTTCGTGTCGGCCGACGGTGTGATGCAGGCGCCGGGCGGGCCGGACGAGGACCGCGACGGCGGGTTCGCCCACGGCGGCTGGGCGGTGCCGTTCATCGGCGAGCGGGTGCTCGAAGTGATGAGCGCGTTCACCGCCGGGGCGGGCGCGCTGCTGCTCGGCCGGAAGACCTACGAGGAGTTCGCCGCGACCTGGCCGCCGGCCGACGACCCGCTCGGCGAGGTGATGAACGGCCTGCCCAAGTTCGTGGCCTCCCGGACGCTGACCGAGGTGACCTGGCGGAACTCCACGCTGCTGCGCGGGGACGCCGCCGAGGCGGTGGCCGGGCTCAAGCGCGGCGCGGACGGGGACATCCAGGTCCACGGCAGCAGCGACCTGGTGCAGACGCTGCTCGCCCACGACCTGGTCGACGAGTTCCAGCTGCTGGTGTTCCCGGTGGTGCTCGGGACCGGGAAACGGCTGTTCGGTCCCGGCGCCGGGCCGGCCGCGCTGGAGCTCACCCACAGCGAGCCGCTGCCGCGCGGTGGCCTGCTCAACCGCTATTCGCGCGGGGGCGAGCTCCGCTACGGTGCGATGGGCCCGGAGACGGGCAACTGGTGAGCGGGGGTTCGAGGCGATGCCGCAGTACGCGATTCTGATCTACGAGAAGGAACTGCCCGGCGGGGTCGCCGACATCCCGCCGGAGGTCATGGCGGCCAACCTCGCCGCCGGGCCCAAGATCGAGGAGATGGGCGCCCGGGTGGTGCACGAGCAGGCGCTGCAGCCCGCGGCGCGGGCCCGCACGATCCACCGGGGCGGCGCGGTGACCGACGGCCCGTTCCTGGAGAGCAAGGAGGTCATCGCCGGGTTCTTCGTGGTCGAGGCCGCCGACCTCGACCAGGCGGTGGCCATCGGGAAGCTGCTGCCGATCATGGACGGGGCGGTCGAGGTGCGGCCGGTGCTCGAGGTGTGACCGAGGCCCGGCGCGCCGTCGCCGACGCGCACCGCCGCGAGTGGGCCCGGGTGCTCGCCGCGACGGTGCGGGTCACGCGCGATCTCGACCTGGCGGAGGAGTGCGTCCAGGACGCCTACGCCGCCGCGCTGGACGCGTGGGCGCGTGACGGCGTGCCGGACCGGCCGGCCGCGTGGCTGACGACCGCGGCGCGGCACAACGCGCTGGACGCCCTGCGCCGCGCGGCGCCCCTGCGCGCGAAGCTGCCATTGCTGGTCGAGCCCGCGCCCGATCCCCCGCCTGCTGGCGATCCGCTGCGGCTGGTGTTCCTGTGCTGCCACCCCGCGCTGGCGGGCGAGGCGCAGGTCGCGCTGACGTTGCGGCTGGTGTGCGGGGTGCCGACGCCGGACGTCGCCGCCGCGTTCCTGGTGCCGGTGGCGACGATGGCGGCCCGGATCACGCGGGCGAAGAAGAAGATCGCGGCGGCGCGGATCCCGTTCCGGATGCCGTCGCGGGCTGAGCTGCCGGACCGGCTGGACGCGGTGCTGACCACGATCCACCTGCTGTTCACGACCGGGCACACCGCGCCGTCCGGCGCGTCGCTGATGCGGGTGTCGTGCGCCGAGCGGGCGCTGGAGCTGGCGCGGCTGCTGCGGGAGCTGATGCCGGACTCGCGGGAGGTGCGGGGGTTGCTGGCGTTGCTGCTGGCGGGGCACGCGCGCCGGGCCACCCGCACGGACGAGGCGGGACGGCTCCTGCTGCTGTCCGAGCAGGACCGTTCCCGCTGGGACGCGGCCGCGCTCGAGGAGGCGGACGAGCTGGTGGTGTCGGCCCTGCGCGGCGGCGCACCCGGACGGTTCACGCTGCAGGCGGCGATCGCGATGCTGCACGCGAGCGCGCCGTCGTTCGCGGAGACGGACTGGCCGCAGATCCTGGTGCTGTACGACGAGCTGGTGAAGGTGTGGCCGTCGCCGGTGGTGACGCTGAACCGGACGGTGGCGGTGGCGATGGTGGACGGCCCGGCGCGGGCGCTGGCGGAGGTGACGGCGCTGGAGGGCGACCGGCGGCTGTCCGGGTACCGGTACCTCCCCGCGATCAAGGCTGATTTCCTGCGCCGCCTCGGCCGCTGGGCCGAGGCGGCGGCGTGTTACGAGGAGGCGCTGACCGCGACCGGGAACGAAGCCGAACGAGCGTTCCTGAGGGGCCGCCTCACGGAGGTGCGGCAGGCGGGCGCTCCCGGCTGAGACGCCGGGTCTTCGGGGGGTCGCTCACGGACCTACGCACCAACGGCCGCACCTGCCCACCTGGTGGGTCGAGGTCGCGTGCCCGTTCGGCGCGCGCCGCACCGCCTCGGCGATCCCGGCCCCCGCCGCTCGCAGACCTGCCCGCCCTGACCGCTAGCGCACCAACGGCCGCAGCTGCCCCACCTGATGCGTCGAGCTCGCGTGCCCGTTCAGCGCCCGCCGCACCGCGTCGAGTACTCCCTCGGCGATTTCGTCCTGCGCCAGGGAGCGGTGGGCGTCGTAGGCGGAGACCGTGCCCAGCTGCACCACCTGCGTCGGGTGGAGCGGGAGGAGCGGGTCGGGTGGCTCGACGGTCCCGGTGCCGCTCAGGCCGCCGCGGACCTCGACCACCGGCGCGTCCTCGGCGAGCAGGGGCTCCACCGCCCCCATCACCGACCGGCGGTACTGCTCGTGGATCCACGCCACCAGCAGGTCCGCCGGCCCGCGCAGGGCCAGCTCCGCCTTCGCCGCGAGTTCCCGCGGCCGGTCCCAGTGCGCCTCGACCCAGATCGCCTTCCCGCCGCCCCACGGACGGAGGGTGGCGGGGTGGTAGGGCCGGTGCCCGGGTGGCCGCATCGACCGCCGCGCCGCCGCCCCGGGCCACACCTCGCAGTCCAGCGGGTGGTACCGCCGGGAGGGCAGCACCACGTGCCAGCCTTCGTGGGTCAGGACCTGCGCGACCCTCGCCAGCATGCCCGTTCCCGCCAGGATCAGCGCTTTCCGGCCAGCCATGACCCCACGCTACCTGCTGCCCGCCGCCCGCACAGCCTCTCCACGTGCCGTTTTCCCGCCCGCAACACGCCGGACACCCGCCACGACACTGTTCACCGGCGACCGGTCCGCCCCGCGCCGAAGTGCGGCGCAGCTCGGCGCGCAGCTGGAGACCGGCGACGCTCAGCCCCAGTCCTTGCCCGGGTCGAAGGCGTGCGGCTCGGTCAGGCTGAACCAGTTGCCCGAGTCGTCGCGGAACACCGCCTCGATGCCGTACGGGCGTTCGGCCGGCTCCTGCAGGAACGTGACCCCGCGGGCGGCCAGGTCGGCGTGCGTCTTCCGGCAGTCGTCGGTGCGCCAGACTCCCCCGCCGAGCGCGCCCTTGGCCACCAGCTCCCGGATCTGCTTCTCGGTCTCCGCGTCGTGCTGGGGCGGGCCGGGCTTCATCAGGATGAAATCCAGGTCCGGCTGGCCGGGCGGCCCGACGGTGAGCCAGCGGAAATCACCGATCCGCAGGTCCCGCCGCACCTCGAAGCCGAGCTTCTCGGTGTAGAACGCCTTCGCCGAGTCGTGGTCCAGCACGTAGACGCTGGCATGGGACAGTCCCCTGATCATCGCGAACCTCCTGTCGTCGATGACCAGACGCTACGGCCCGGCCGCGTCCCCGGGCTTCTCCGAATGTGCGGTTTCCGCCCCCGGGCGGGTCCACATCATCAGGTAGCACCCGGGCACCGGCGGCGGCCCGTCCGAACGCACCCGCGCCCGGTACTCGCTCGGCGACTCGCCGGTGATCTCGGTGAAGCGGCGGCTGAACGTGCCCAGGCTGGAGAACCCGACGGCCAGGCACACCTCGGTGACCGTCAGGTTCACCGACCGCAGCAGGTCCTGCGCCCGCTCGATGCGCCGCCGCGTCAGGTACGCCTTCGGGCTCTCCCCGTACGCGGCGGCGAACGACCGCATGAAGTGGTAGCGCGAACAGCAGGCGACGGCGGCGAGCGCGTCCACGTCGAGGGGCTCGGCGTAGTGCGCGTCCATCCAGTCCTTGGCGCGGCGCACCTGCGCCACCACCGCCACCCGGTCGGTCATCGGCTCAATGCGCCGCCTCGTTCCAGGACCGGCCGAACCCGACCGACACCTCCAGCGGCACGGCCAGCTCGTAGGCCGCGCCCATCTCGCGGCGCACCAGCTCCTCGACCCGGTCCCGCTCGCCCTCGCAGACCTCCACGATCAGCTCGTCGTGCACCTGCAACAGCACCCGCGACGAGAGGCCCGCCTCCGCGATCGCGCGGTGCACGCCGATCATCGCGACCTTGATGATGTCGGCCGCGCTGCCCTGGATCGGCGCGTTGAGCGCCATCCGCTCGGCCATCTCCCGGCGCTGCCGGTTGTCGCTGTTGAGGTCGGGCAGGTACCGGCGGCGGCCGAAGATCGTCTCGGTGTAGCCGACCTTGCCCGCCTCGACCACGACGCTGTGCAGGTAGTCGCGCACCCCGCCGAACCGGGCGAAGTACTCGTCCATCAGCCCGCGCGCCTCCTCGGTGGAGATCCGCAGCTGCTGCGACAGCCCGTACGCCGACAGCCCGTAGGCCAGGCCGTAGTTCATCGCCTTGATCTTCGCCCGCTGCGGCCCGGTGACGTCGGCCGGGTCGACGCCGAACACCCGCGCCGCGGTGGCGGCGTGGAAGTCGAACCCGGACTGGAACGCCTCGATCAGCGCCGCGTCCTCGGACAGGTGCGCCATGATCCGCATCTCGATCTGGCTGTAGTCCGCGGTGAGCAGCTCGGCGTACCCCTCGCCGACCACGAAGGCGTCGCGGATGCGGCGGCCCTCCTCGGTGCGGATCGGGATGTTCTGCAGGTTCGGGTCCACAGAGGACAGACGCCCGGTGGCGGCGATGGTCTGGTGCAGCGTGGTGTGGATCCGGCCGTCGTCGGCGACCGACTTGAGCAGGCCCTCGACCGTGGTCTTGAGCCGGGTGGCGTCCCGGTGCTCCAGCAGGTGCTGCAGGAACGGGTGCTCGGTCTTCTCGAACAGCGTCTGCAGCGCCTCGGCGTCGGTGGTGTAGCCGGTCTTGGTGCGCTTGGTCTTGGGCATGCCCAGCTCGTCGAACAGCACGACCTGCAGCTGCTTGGGCGAGCCCAGGTTGACCTGCTTGCCGATCACGCCGTAGGCGGCCTCGGCGGCCTGCTTCACGCGGGCGCCGTAGTGCGCCTCCAGCGCGGTCAGCTGCTCGATGTCCACCGCCACGCCCGCGGCCTCGACCTCGGCGATGACCTGCAGCAGCGGCAGCTCGATGTCGTTCAGCAGCGTGGTGCCGCTGATCTTCTCCAACTCGCCGGCGAGCGCGCCGGCCAGCTCGGCGACCGCGCTGGCGCGGACCAGCTCGCCCTGCACCAGTTTCTGGTCGCCGTCGTCGCCGTCGAGCAGGGACAGCTGGCCGTCGCCGGAGTCGCTGTCGTTGCGCAGCTCGCGCTGCAGGTACCGCAGCACCAGGTCGTCCAGCTCGAACGACCGCTGCCCCGGCCGGACCAGGTAGGCGGCCAGCTCGGTGTCCATCGCCAGCCCGGCGAGCTTCCAGCCGCGCGCCCGCAGCGCGTGCAGCGGCACCTTCAGGGCGTGCCCGGCCTTGGGGATCGCCGGATCGGCCAGCCACGCCGCCAGCGCCTGCTCGTCGGCCTCGTCCAGCGTGGTGACGTCGACGTAGCCGGCCTCGCCGCCCGCCGAGGCGAGGGTGATCGACTGGATGTCCGACCGCACCGACGATCCGGTGGTGCGGAACGACAGGCCCACGGTCCGGCCGGCCTTGGTGTGCCGGGACAGCCACGCCGCGAGACCGCCGGCGGGCACCGCCGCGCCCTCCACCTCGAACCCGGACTCGGCCTCCGGCTCGGCGCTGGACAGCGTCTGGAACAGCCGGTCGCGCAGCACCCGGAACTCCAGCTCGTCGAACAGCCGGTGCACCGCGTCCCGGTCCCACGGCTTGAGCGCGAGGTCGTCGGGCGTGGCGTCCAGCGGCACGTCCCGCACCAGCTCGGTGAGCTGGCGGTTGAGCATCACCGAGTCGAGGTGGGCGCGCAGCGCGTCGCCCACCTTGCCCTTGACCTCGTCGACGCGGTCGATGAGCGCGGCCAGCGACCCGAACTGCTGGATCCACTTGGTGGCCGTCTTCTCCCCCACCCCCGGGATGCCCGGCAGGTTGTCCGACGGGTCGCCGCGCAGCGCCGCGAAGTCCGGGTACTGCGACGGGGTGAGCCCGTACTTCTCCGACACCCCGGCCGGGTCGTACCGCACCAGGTCGGACACGCCCTTGCGCGGGTACAGCACGGTCACCGCGTCGTCCACCAGCTGCAGCGCGTCCCGGTCGCCGGTGCAGATGAGGACCTGGTAGCCCTGCGCCGTGGCCTGCGTGGTGAGCGTGGCGATGATGTCGTCGGCCTCGTAGTTCTCCTTGGTCAGCACCGGGATGCCGAGCACCCCGAGCACGTCCTTGACCAGGTCGACCTGCCCCTTGAACTCGTCCGGCGTGGACGTGCGCGTGGCCTTGTAGTCGGCGAAGGTCTCCGAGCGGAACGTCTGCCGCGACACGTCGAACGCCACCGCGAGGTGCGTGGGCTGCTCGTCGCGCAGCAGGTTGATGAGCATCGAGGTGAACCCGAACACCGCGTTGGTGACCTGGCCGGTGGAGGTCTTGAACCGGTCGGCCGGGACCGCGAAGAACGCCCGGTAGGCCATCGAGTGGCCGTCGATCAGCAACAGCCGCGGCCGCCCGTCCGCGGGCAGCGTGGCTGTGGTGTTGGCTACTGGCTGGTTCTGGCTGGGGCTCACGGGTGCGAGTCTAGGGTGGGGCACCGACAGAACCGCGCGAGCGGTCGCTTCGCCCTGCCGTCGTCTCACCGAGGAGCACTCAGCCGTGACCGAGAACCTGTCCGAAGCCATCCGCGAGCAGCTCGCGGGCATCGATCCGCGCGTCGCGGAGCAGCAGCTCAACGACAAGCTCGGCATCGAGTTCGTCGAGCTCACGGCGGAGCGGGTGGTCGGCACGATGCCGGTCGAGGGCAACCTGCAGCCCTACGGCCTGCTGCACGGCGGCGCCAACGCGGTGCTGGCCGAGGCGCTCGGCTCGACGGTGGCCGCGCTCAACGCCGGCCCGGACAAGGCCACGCTCGGGTTCGAGCTGTCCTGCACCCACCACCGCGCCGCGCGCTCGGGCCTGGTCACGGGCGTGGCGACGCCGCTGCACGTGGGCCGCGGCACCATCACCGCCGAGATCGTGCTGACCGACGACCAGGGCCGCCGCACCTGCACCGCGCGCCTGTCCTGCCTGGTGCGCGACCGCGCGCCGGGCAGCCGCTGACACACGGACGAGGGCCCCGGCGCACGCGGCGCCGGGGCCCTCACCGTTCCAGGTCCACCCGATCAGGCGACGCCCAGGTAGGCCTCCTTGATCGCGGAGTCCGCGAGCAGCTCGGTCCCGGTGCCGCTCTTGGTGATCCGGCCGGTTTCCAGCACGTACGCGCGGTGGGCGCGGGAGAGCGCCTGCTGCGCGTTCTGCTCCACCAGCAGCACGGTCGTGCCCTGCTTGTTGATCTCCGTGACGATCCGGAAGATCTGCTGGATGAACTGCGGCGCCAGCCCCATCGACGGCTCGTCGAGCAGCAGCAGCCGGGGCTTGGCCATCAGGGCCCGGCCCATCGCCAGCATCTGCTGCTCACCGCCGGAGAGGGTGCCGCCGGCCTGGTTGCGCCGTTCCGCCAGGCGCGGGAACAGGTCGAACACGCGGTCCAGGTCGGGTTGCAGGTTCTTCCGGTCCTTGCGCGCGTAGGCGCCCATGTCCAGGTTCTCCGCGACCGTCATGCCCGGGAACACCCCGCGCCCCTCGGGCACCTGCGAGATGCCGCGCACGACCCGCAGGTCCGCGCGCAGCTTCGTGATGTCCTCACCGGCGAAGGTGATCCGGCCCGCCGACAGCGGGCGGATCCCCGAGATGGCGCGCATCGTGGTGCTCTTGCCGGCGCCGTTGGCGCCGATGAGGGCGACGACCTCGCCCTCGTCGACCCGCAGCGTCAGCTCCGAGACCGCCTGGATCCGTCCGTAGTGGACGGAGACCCCGTCAAGCTCAAGCAGCGTCATCGTCAGGCACTCCCAGGTAGGCGGCGATCACAGCGGGGTTCTCCCTGATCTCGGCCGGCAGTCCTTCGGCGATCTTCTTGCCGAACTCCAGAACGACGATCCGGTCGGTCACGCCCATGACGAGCTTCATGTCGTGCTCGATGAGCAGGACGGTGTAGCCGTCGTCGCGGATCTTGCGGATCAGCCCCATGAGCTCTTCCTTCTCCGCCGGGTTGAACCCGGCGGCCGGCTCGTCGAGGCACAGCAGCTTCGGCTCGGTGGCCATCGCCCGCGCGATCTCCAGGCGGCGCTGGTAGCCGTACGGGAGGTTCTTGGCCTTGTCCGCGGCCCGGTCGGCGATGCCGACGAACTCCAGCAGCGCCATGGCCCGCTCGACCGCGGTCTTCTCCTCCTGGTGGTGCCGCGGCAGCCGCAGCAGCGCACCGATGACGCTGGTCTTGTGGCGGGCGTCGGTGCCGACCACCACGTTCTCCAGCGCGGTCATCTCGCCGAAGAGGCGGATGTTCTGGAAGGTGCGGGCGATGCCGCGCTGCGTGATCTGGTGCCGGGTGGCCTTGCCCAGCGGCTTGTCCTCCAGCAGCACCTGCCCCGACGTGGGCCGGTAGACCCCGGTCATCGCGTTGAAGCAGGTGGTCTTGCCGGCGCCGTTGGGCCCGATCAGGCCCAGGATCTCGCCGCGGCGGATGCCGAAGGACACCGAGTCCAGCGCGGTCAGGCCGCCGAACTTCAGCGTCACGTCGCGCAGCTCGAGCAGGGTCTCGCCGACCTCGACCTGGATGTCCCGGTCGACGGCGACAGCCTCGGCGACCTCGGCCTCGTGTTCGGCGAGCTCCTCCGGGCTCATCCGGGCGACCTCGGCGACCAGGCCGCCCTCGACGGGGGTCTCCTCGCTGGGGTGGCTCATCGGGGACCTCCCGTCGTGTCGGCGGCCAGCGCGCTCTCCCCGCTGATCTGCTCACCGCGGCCGAGCAGCCGCTGGTAGGCCTGGCGGCCCCGGGCCAGCAGCCGCTGCCGGGCGCCGAGCAGGCCCTGCGGGCGGAAGATCATCAGGATGATCAGCGCGATGCCGAAGATGAGGTAGTTGTACTCGGCCAGCTGCACGAACCGCAGCGGCAGGTAGGCCACCACGGCCGCGCCGAGCAGCACGCCCACCTTGTTGCCGGCGCCGCCGAGCACCACCGCGGCCAGGAACAGCATCGAGGTGATGACGTCGAACGACTGGTTGTTCACGAACCCGAGCTTGCCCGCGTAGAGCGCGCCGGAGAGACCGCCGATGGCGGCGCCGATGACGAACGCCCAGATCTTGAACTTGAAGACCGGGACGCCCATGATCTCGGCGACGTCCTCGTCCTCGCGGATCGACACCCAGGCGCGGCCGACGCGGCTGCGTTCCAGGTTCCCGACCAGCAGCAGGATCGCGATGATGATGGTGACCGTCAGCCAGTACCAGGCGGTGGCGTTGGCGAAGAACGGCGTGCCGTCCGCGTCGGTGCCGACGCGCTCGAAGCCGGACTGGCCGCGCAGCGGGTCGACGTTGTCCGCCACCAGGCGGATGATCTCGCCGAACCCGAGCGTGACGATCGCCAGGTAGTCACCGCGCAGCCGCAGGGTCGGCGTGCCCAGGATGACCCCGAAGATCATCGTGACCACCATCGCCAGCGGCAGCGTCCACAGGTAGGGCAGCTTGGTCAGCCCGGAGTTCGGGCTGGTGAACAGCGCCGCGACGTAGGCGCCGACGGCGAAGAAGCCGACGTAGCCCAGGTCCAGCAGGCCGGCCTGGCCGACCACCACGTTGAGCCCGATCGCGACCAGCGCGTAGCGGGCCACGTCGAACATCGCGGTCGGGAAGTCGGTGCCGGTCGTCGCGATGAGCGGCGGGTTGAGCACCGGCAGGAAGTAGATCAGCGCCACGACCGGGATGAGGATCGCCCACTGGGCCGGCCGGGACAGGTTGTTCCACTGCTCGCGGATGGAGCGCCGCTTCGCCGGCGCGCTCACGGTCTGGGTGCTCATACGCGCGCCTTCCCGAGGGACTCACCGAGGATGCCGGTGGGACGGAACATCAGGACGACGATCAGCACGACGAAGGCCACGATGTCCTTCCACTCGCCGCCGAACAGGGACTGGCCGTAGTTCTCCACCAGGCCGAGCAGGAACCCGCCGAGCAGCGCGCCCCGCAGGTTGCCGATCCCGCCGAGCACCGCGGCGGTGAACGCCTTGATGCCGAGCAGGAAGCCGCCGTTGTAGATGGCGCCCTGCGGGATCCGCATCATGTAGAACAGCGCGGCGGCGCCGGCGAGCAGCCCGCCGACGAGGAACGTGATGACGATGACCCGTTCCTTGTTGACGCCCATCAGCGTCGCGGTGTCCGGGTCCTGGGCGACCGCGCGGATGCCGCGGCCCAGGCGGGTCCGGTTGACGAAGTAGTCGGCCACGAACCACAGCAGGACGGCGGCGACGAAGAGGATGATGTGGATGTTGGTGACCGTCGCGCCGAAGAGCCGGAACAGCGGTTCCGGCTGCAGCAGCCGGATCTGGGGCTGCTGGTTGAGGCCGAACACCAGGCGCAGAACCTGCTGGATGGCGAACGAGGCGCCGATCGCGGTGATCAGGAAGACCAGGCGCGGGGCGTTGCGCTTGCGCAACGGGCGGTAGGCCACGCGTTCCAGCAGCACCGCGGTGCCGCCGGAGACCGCCATCGCGGCGATGCAGGCGATCGCGAGGAAGAGGATGATCTCGAAGACCGACAGGACCGGCGTGGCGCCGGCGCGGAACCCGAGGCCGTAGAAGGTCAGCCAGGTGGCGAACGCGCCGACGACGAAGACCTCGGAGTGCGCGAAGTTGATGAGCTTGAGCACGCCGTAGACGAGCGTGTAGCCCAGGGCCACCAGTGCGTAGATGCCGCCGAGCGCGAGGCCGTCGACGGTGTTGTTCCAGAACTGTTCCGCGAGGCCGGCCACGTCGAAGGAGATCCATGGCTCGGACTGCGCGAGGAATGGGGTCATCGCGGGGTACAAGGGTTCACTCATTCCCGGGTACGGATCGGGCATGCACGCGACGATCGGCCGCGTGCATGCCCGATAAGGTCAGGTCGTTAGCTGATCTGGCCGTTGTTGACGATCCTGCCGTTCTCGACGCGGTAGCTCCACACCGGGGTGTCGGAGAGCTCGCCCTTGTCGTTCCACTTGAACTTCTTCGTCAGGCCCTGACCGTCGTAGTTCTTGACGAAGTTGAGCATTCCCGCGCGGTCCTTGATGCCGCTGTCGATGCCCTTGAGCAGAATGGTCGTGACGTCGTAGCCCTCGGGCGAGTAGGTGCCCGGGTCAGCGCCCTCGACCTGCTTGAAGGCGGCCGTGAAGTCGCGGAAGTTGTCCTCCGGGACGCACGGGCAGGTGAAGTAGGCGTTGGTCGCGCCGCCGCCGGCGCCCTTGAGGAACTCGTTGTCCTTCACACCGTCCGGCCCGACGAACTTGGCGGTGACGCCCTTGTCGTTGAGCTGCTGCGCGAACGGGCCGGCCTCGGGGTAGTAGCCGGAGTAGAAGATGGCGTCCGGGTTCTCGGTGGAGATCTTGTTGACCACCGCGGAGAAGTCGGTCTGACCGGTCTTCACCTTGTCGGTGCAGGAGGCCTTGGCGCCCAGCGCCTGCTTCACGGCGTTGGCCAGGCCGATGCCGTACTCGGAGTCGTCCTCCACGACGCAGACCTTGTTGGCCTTGAGCGTCTCGGTGAGGAACTTGGCCGCCGCCGGGCCCTGGACCGAGTCGTTGCCCATGCCGCGGAAGAAGGTCTTCCAGCCGTTCTCGGCCAGCGCGGGGTTGGTCGCCGACGGGCTGATGGTGACCAGGCCGGCCTGGTTGAACAGGTTGCCCGCGGCCTTGGACTCACCGGAGAACGGCAGGCCCACGACGCCGATGATGTCGGCCTCGTTGATGACCTGGGTGACGATGCCCGGGGCCTTGTCCGGCTTGCCTTCGGTGTCGAACTGCTTCAGCGTCACCTGGCAGTTCGGGTTCGCCTCGTTGTGCTGCTTCACCGCGAGGTCGGCGCCACGCAGGATGTTCTGGCCCAGCGCTGCGCTCGCGCCGTTGATGGTGCCCGCGTACGCGATCGACACGCCCGAGCACACCGCCTTGCCGTCGCCGCGCGGGTTCGCCGCGTCGGCCGCCTGCGAAGGCGCCGCCGCCGAGCCGGTGGTGTCGCCCGACGTACCTCCCTCATCACGCGCCGCGCACGCACCCAGCGCCAGCGTTGCCGCCGCTGCCAGCACGAGAACTCGCGTGAGTCGTGCTCCTGACACTCGTTCCTCCAATATCCAGCCGGCCGCGGACTGCGGCCGTCCCGAGATAGGGACCTATCGGGCGCTGAACGTAGCCGCCCGGTGAGGTCAAGCACAGCGGTCCGCGCTGTCTTGTTTCCACATCGTGACGGGGGTCACTATAGTTCATGCATGATTTACACCCGGTTGCTGCATTGCAACAACCGGGTGATAACAATCAGTGACCTTTTGCTCAGATGAGCAGCGCCGTCACGCTCTCGTTGGAGTGATGTCGGAGCGTTTGACCACGCACGCGAACGCGTGGGGTTATTTCTGACCGATGCTCTCGACGACCGCCTGGGCGACGGCCTTCATGGTCGTGCGCCGGTCCATGGCGGTGCGCTGGATCCACCGGAACGCGTCCGGCTCGGTCAGGCCCTGGTGGGTCATCAGCAGGCCCTTGGCCCGGTCGATGACCTTGCGGGTCTCCAGCCGGTCGGACAGGCTGGCGACCTCGGCTTCGAGGGCCTGCATCTCCGAGAACCGGCTGACGGCCAGTTCGATCGCGGGAACGAGGTCCCGCTTGTTGAACGGCTTGACCAGGTACGCCATGGTGCCCGCGTCGCGGGCGCGCTCGACCAGCTCGCGCTGGCTGAACGCGGTCAGGATGACCACGGGGGCGATGCGGTCGGTGGTGATCTGGGACGCCGCCTCGATGCCGTCCAGCTTGGGCATCTTGACGTCCAGGATCACCAGGTCGGGCTTGAGCTCGGCAGCCAGCTTGATGGCCTCTTCGCCGTCGCCCGCCTCGCCCACCACCTGGTATCCCTCTTCGCGCAACATCTCGACGAGGTCAAGCCGGATCAGTGCTTCGTCTTCGGCGACGAGCACCCGACGCTGCGGAGCGGTGGCCACACCGCTGGCCTCGGTAGCCTCTTCGGTCACCGGGGTCCTCCTGCGTGCTCGACGGAATGGGAATGCGGTAAACCGCAGGACGAGCCTACCCGGAACGATCCAGTCGGTGGATGGCGCAGACCACGTACCGAGCATGGTGTTCACCACGTCGTGCGACGGCGTGTCGCGTTGATCGACTCGCCCGTGAGCGGTCGTCACTGAGGGCTACCCCCGCTGCTCGGGTGGGT
Organism: Amycolatopsis ruanii; assembly: GCF_003385175.1. NCBI lineage: Bacteria > Bacillati > Actinomycetota > Actinomycetes > Pseudonocardiales > Pseudonocardiaceae > Amycolatopsis > Amycolatopsis ruanii. The sequence goes on along the minus strand of NZ_PQHY01000061.1, from coordinate 5 downwards.
GGGCG
>NZ_PQHY01000060.1:0-45314 GCF_003385175.1 Amycolatopsis ruanii | reverse complement strand
CGACATCCGCGCATGGATCGAGACCTGGAACAACGAACCACGGCCCTACGTCTGGACCAAGACCGCCGACCAGATCCTTGACTCCATCGCACGCTACTGCACGCGAATTAATAACTCAGGACACTAGGGAGGAACCGAAGGTGCCGGAGCCCCGCCAGGAGCGCAGCCGGACCACCCGCCGCAAGCTCATCGAGGCAGCCGTGGACTGCATCGGCGAGGTCGGGTGGGCCGGCACCACGGTCGCGCTGATCGCGCAGCGCGCCGGGGTCTCGCGCGGGGCCGCCCAGCACCACTTCCCGACGCGGGAGGACCTGGTCACGGCCGCGGTCGAGTACGTCGGCGAGGTGCAGATCGCGGAGATGCGCCGCGGCGCCGAGGGGCTGCCGTCCGGGCGGTCCCGCATCGAACCGGTGGTCGACATGCTGCTCAACCTCTACACCGGCCCCATGTTCCGCGCCGCGCTGCACCTGTGGGTGGCGGCCTCCAGCGACGAGTCGTTGCGCACCGTGCTGGTGCCGCTGCAGGCGAAGGTCGGGCGGGAGGCGCACCGGCTGGCGGTCGACCTGCTCGGGGTGGACGAGACGCGGCCCGGGGTGCGGGAGCTGGTCCAGTCGACCCTCGACCTCGCGCGCGGGCTCGGCCTGGCGAACCTGCTGGCCGACGACACCACCCGGCGGCGCCGGATCATCCGCCAGTGGGCCCGGGTGCTGGGCCCCGCGCTGCCCGAGCCCGAGGTCACCTCGGTGGGTGGCTGACGGCGTGTCGGGGGACCGGTCGTTAACACTAATGGACCAGTGTGCGATAACAGAGGCAACAGCAGGTGACGAGGCAAGGGGGTAGATCCCGGTGTCCGGTACAGGTGAAGAGCTGTCCCATCGTGCGATGGCGATGTTGCGAGCGGTGGCCCAGGGCCGCGCCGTGATGTCGTCGAGCGTCGAGCCGGACCTTTTCATCGACGGAGTCGCCTGCTGCGACCAGATGGCCGCGCACGCCCTCGCGCACGGCGGCTACATCCGCCCGGCGCGCACCGGGGAGCGCCTGGTGCCCGCGGTCCTGACCGAGGCCGGGCAGGCCGTGCTGGCGCCCGCGGTCGGCCACGTGGCCTGACGCACCGCCGGCTCACCTCGGCCCGGCGCCGGTGCCGGGCCCGATGCCTGGGCCACACGACGGCCCTGCCTGGCTGCGGGCCCGTGGCGGAAGGTCCGCGCTCACGCGGGATTCTCGGCGTGCTCGAGCAGGCCCGGATCTCACGGGCCGACCGTTGTCCGGCCCGGCTTGCCCGGGCTGATCGGTCCCGTGATCAATCTGCCGACGAAATCCTGTCCACCACCCGCGCCGTGCGCAAGCGCCTCGACGTCACCCGGTCCGTCCCGCGGCGCCTCATCGAGGAGTGCGCCGACCTCGCCACCCAGGTCCCGACCGGTCGCAACCGCGGCCTCGGCACGGTCTGGACCACCGCGCACGCGCCGCTGGAGAAGGAACTCGCCGCCACCCTCGGCGTGCCGCACGACGAGATCATGCTGGCCGCGCTGATCCCGCTCGCCTTCACGCTCGGCACCGACTTCCGCCCCGCGCCCCGCATCGGCCGCGGCGAGGTCCTGCACTGGGACCGCTGGTGAGCCTCAGCCACGCACCCAGCGGCGGCCCAGCACCGCGTAGAGCCCGGCCGCCAAGCCGAAGCCGGCGAAACACGTCACGTCGCCCACCGCCGGCACCGCCCGCGGCACCGGCCCCGCGTACAGCGTCTGGTTCGCGAACAACACGATCGACACCACCGCCGCGACCAGGAACGCCACCAGCCCCGGCCACCCCCACCGCCCGGTGTCGGACAGCAGGCGGTCCAGCCCCGCCTGCCCGCGCCGCATCAGCTGGTCGGCGAACACCACGCCCAGCCACGGGCTCACCCAGTACGCGATCACCAGCAGGAAGTGCTCGTACGCCGTCCCCGCGTCGGCGAGCCCCAGCCACGCCAGCACGAACCCGACGACGCCGAACGCGAGCGCCACCAGCGCCCGCCGCCACGCCAGCGGCAGCTGCACGCCCAGCGTGAGGAACGCCAGCGCTCCCGAGTAGACGTTGAGCGCGTTCGCGGCCACCGCCCCGAGCGCGATCGCCAGCAGCGTCAGCGCGGCCAGCCAGCCCGGCATGTGCCCGGTGAACGCCGCGGTCGGACTGCCCTCCCCACCGCCCAGGGTCGCCGACGCCGCGCCCGTCGCCATCAGCACCGTCGTCGCCACGAACAGGCCACCGCCCGCGGCCCAGCCGACCGCCCGGCCGCTCACCGACTCCGGCAGGTATCGCGTGTAATCCGCGGCGTAAGGGTTCCAGCCCGCCGTGTACCCGAACGCCGCGCCGACGGTCAGCAGGAACCCGCCCACTCCACCGGTTCCGGCGACCGCACCCGGCGACGCCCGCGCGAACGTGACCACCGCCCCGGCCGCGAACACCACCGCCAGCACCCCGAAGATCCAGCGCTCGTAAGCCTGCACCAGGTTGTGCCCGAAGAACGCGATCCCGATCTGCAGCACCACCACGATCACCAGGCACAGCAGCACCGGCATCCCGGTCAGCGTGCCGAGCGCGAACGCCCCGCTGACGCTGTTGACCGCGAACCAGCCGATCCCCGCCGTCACCGACATCAGCGCCGCCGGCACCGTGTTGCCGCGGTAGCCGAACGCCAGGCGGCTCAACACCATCTGCGGCACCCCGAACCGCGGCGCGCGCGCGGACAGCACGCCGTGCGACACCGCGCCCAGCCCGTTGCCGATCGCCACCGCGATCACGGCCTGCGCGAAACTCAGCCCGAACGCCGACACCGCCAGCACCCCGACGAAGATCGTGGCGAACTCCAGGTTCGGCGAGGCCCACGTCCAGAACAGCTGACGCGGCCTGCCGTGCCGGTCGGCCGCCGCCACCGGCTCGATACCGCCCGGTTCGACCGCGACGACCTGTTCGCCGTATCCGCCCGTTTTCCGCCCCGCCGTGGTCGCCATGGCAGCACCGTAGGCACCCGATGTTGCGTCCGTGTTGCACCATCGGGTGAACCGCGGAACTTTCCCGCACCGCCCCGCGACCCGGACTGCGAACCCCATCCGAGGAAAGGGACGCCATGGAGAAACCGGGCAACTGCAACTGTGGCAACTGCTGTGACTGCGGCGGGGAGTACGGCCGCAACTGACGCCGTCGCGCCCCCTGGTCCCAGTGGGGTCAGGGGGCCACGGTGATCGCGTCGAGTTTCCCGCGCAGGTACTCCGACGCCACGACCTCCGGGTACGCCCTGCGGCCCAGCGGCGGCGCCAGCGAGGTGATCCGCGCGTCGTGGTCGGTTTCGTAGAAGAAGATGAGCGACACCAGGTCCTCCTCCGGCGCGTCGGCCGAGGGCGGCAGCACCCGGTGCCGCGTCGAGCGCCAGCGGTCGCCCGTCCAGCGTGCCATCAGATCCCCGATGTTGACCGTGAACGCCGCCGGGTCGTACGGCGCGTCCACCCACTCGCCGTCACTGGTGCAGACCTGCAGCCCGCCCACCCCGGCCTGCCGGTCCAGCACCGTCACCGTGCCGAAGTCGGTGTGCGGCCCGATCCGGAACTGCCCCGGCGCCGGCGCGCCGACCCGGTTCAGCGCCGGGTACCAGTTGATGTTGAACGTGTACGTCGGGTGCCCGGTGTGCCGGGTGAAGTGGTCGGACGGCAGGCCGAGCGCGGCCGCGAACACCGTCAGCAGCTCGTCCGACAGCTCCCGCATCCGCCGCAGGTACTCGCGCGACGCGGTGGCGAACTCCGGGACCTCCGCCGGCCACACGTTGGGCTGGAACCAGAACTCGTCGACCTCGGCGATCCCGGTCGCGGTGTCCGCGCCTGCCGAGTAGGACTCCTTGAGGTCCGGCGGGGTTTCGGTGCCCTCGGCGTAGCCGTTGGCCTCCACACCCGGCGGCAGCCACCCGCGCCCGCCGACCGTCACCGCGTACCGCCGCTTGACCTCGGCCGGCAGGGCGAAGAACTCCCGCGCCCGCGACCGCACCCGCGCGCGCAGCTCGTCCGGCACGCCGTGCCCGGTGATCAGCAGGAAACCGGACTCGCGCAGCGCGCGGTCCACCTCGGCGGCCACCCGGCCGCGGCCGGAACCGTCGAACCAGGACGTCAGGTCGATCAGCGGAACGGACGGCGGCATGGCTGCTCCTTCAGGAAGTCTCGACCCCGATGTCCTCGAACCACAGGTCCGGGCGCTCTTCGATGAACTCCGTCATCAGCGTGACGCACGCGGGGTCGTCCAGGATCGTGATGCCGACCCCCAGCCCGGCCAGCCAGTCGTGGCCACCGGAGAAGGTGCGGGCCTCGCCGATCACCACGTGGGAGATCTGAAATTGTCGGATCAAACCGCTGCAATACCAACAGGGTGACAGTGTGGTGACCATCACCGTGTCGCGGTAGTGCGGCCGCCTGCCCGCGTTGCGGAAGGCCGCGGTCTCGGCGTGCATCGACGGGTCGCCGTCCTGCACGCGCCGGTTGTGACCCCGGCCCAGCAGCTCACCGTCCACAGTGAACAGCGCCGCGCCGATGGGCACGCCGCCCTCGGACTTGCCGAGCAGGGCCTCTTCGCGGGCGACGGCGAGCAGCCGGCCGGGATCGGGTTTGAGCATGCGCCCCACTCTAGAGCGAACCGAAGAACTCCAGAACGTCTTCGGCGAACAGATCCGGTTCCTCCATCGCGGCGAAGTGCCCGCCCCGGTCGAATTCCGACCAGTGCACGATGTTGTTGTCGCGCTCGGCCAGGCGGCGCACCGGCAGCACGATGTCGTGCGGGAACACCGCCACCCCCATCGGCACGTCCAGCCCGGGCTGCTTGCCCCGGCTGCGGGCCGATTCGTAGTACAGCCGCGCCGAGGAGCCCGCGGTGCCGGTCAGCCAGTAGATCATCACGTTGGTGAGCATCAGGTCCCGGTCGACCGCGTCCTCCGGGGTCTCGCCCGAATCGGTCCACTCCTGGAACTTCTCCACGATCCAGGCGAGCTGGCCGACGGGGGAGTCGTGCAGGGCGTAGGCCAGGGTCTGCGGGCGCGTCGACTGCTGTTTCATGTAGCCGGACAGCTCGCGCTGGTAGCGCTCGAGCCGGCCGAGCCGCTCCTTGTCGGCCAGGGACAGCTCGTCCAGCTCGGCGGGGTTCCCGGACGGGACGGTGCCGAGCATGTTGACGTGCACCCCGGCGACGTGCTCGGCGTCGTCGATCCCCAGCCGGCGGGAGATCGCCGAGCCCCAGTCGCCGCCCTGCGCGCCGTAGCGGTCGTAGCCCAGGCGGCGCATCAGCTCGGCGAACGCGCGGGCGACGCGTGCCACGTCCCAGCCGGCGCCGGTGGTCGGGCCGGAGAAGCCGTAGCCGGGGATGGCCGGGATGACCAGGTGGTGCCGCGCCGACAGCGCCTCGATCACCGGCAGGAACTCCACCACCGAACCGGGCCAGCCGTGGGTGAGGATCAGCGGCAGGGCGTCCTCGTCGGCGGCCCGGACGTGCAGGAAGTAGATGCGTTGCCCGTCGATCTCGGTGGTGAACTGGCCCAGCTCGTTGAGCCGCCGCTCGTGCGCGCGCCAGTCGTAGGACGTGCGCCAGTACCGGGTCAGCTCCTGAACGTAGCCGAGCGGGATGCCGTAGCTCCAGCCCACGCCCGGCAGCTCGTCCGGCCAGCGGGTCAGGTCGATGCGGGCGTGCAGGTCGTCGAGCTGGGACTGCGGGACGGCGAGGTGGAACGGGCGGATTTCGCTCATGCCGTGACGGTAGCGAGGAACCGCACCCACCGTCCGGTTCGTCGCCGGCGGCCGCACGTGCGCGGCCGGCGCCGGTAGCGCCGCGCGGTACCGCCGTTTCCCGGCCCGCGCGGACCTCCCACTGCCTCTGTGCCGACGAGGCGGCAACCCTCACCGACGCGGCTCGGCCCTTCTCGGTGGCCTTCCCGCTCTTCGTCCGGCTCGTCGAACCGCACGCGTCGGTCGAGGTCACGGCGGCCCATCCGGTCCACCACGCGCTGCCGGCGCACCCTCGCCGCCGACGCCGAGCACGCCTCGCGGGCCGGGCGTGCTGAGACGTGCCGAAGGTGGGGACGGAGGTTACCAACCGCTTAGTATGTGAGGTACGGTGAGCGTCGTGGCACCGTCGCTGTCAGGGTTGCGCGCCGAGCATGCGCAACGCGAGATCCCCGTACTCGCGGCCGAGCGCCTTGGGCGTCTTCCCGGTGCGTTCGGTGTACCAGCGCGCCACGTCGACGCCGAGCGACAGGACCGCTCGCGCGGCGGTCTTGACATCGGCCACCACGAACTGGCCCTGCGCCACGCCCTCCTCGATGACGCCGCGCACCAGGTGCTCGATGCGGCGCCGCAGGTCGGCCACCACCTGGTACTCCTGCTCCGGCAGCGCCTGCAGCTCGTACTGCACGACGCGCGCCACGGTGTGCCGCCGGGCGTGCCAGGCGACGAAGTCGGCGACGATCCGGCGCATCCGCTCCTTCGGGTCGTCGGCGCGCTTCGCGACGTCCTCGACCAGGTCGAGCGTCTGCTGGTGCCCGCTCTTGCTGATGGCGAACAGCAGCGCGGCCTTGGACGGGAAGTGCACATACAGCGCCGCGGGGCTCATCCCGGCCGCGCCGGCGATGTCGCGCGTCGTGGTCGCGTGGTAGCCGCGGCGGGCGAAGGACTCGACTCCGGCCAGCATCAGCCGCCGCGCCGCGTCCGGCTGCACGTCCGGCCAGAGTTCGGCGGACAGCGAGATGGTCATGGCGGAATCCTCCCAGTCGGGAACCGCCTGGCGGGAGACTTGACACGGCGGTCCGGCCGTTCTCATTGTAAGCGAGCGCTTAGTCAAGGTGGACAGGAGACAGGAGCCCGATGGTGAACTCGTTCAAGGACCGCGTCGCGATCGTCACCGGGGCGAGCCGGGGCATCGGCTTCGGCATCGCCCGTGAGCTGGTGCAGCGCGGCGCGCGGGTGTGCATCACCGCCCGCAAGCCCGAGCCGCTGGCCGACGCGGTGAACGAGCTGGGCGGGCCCGGGGTGGCGATCGCGGTGCCCGGCAAGGCCGACGACCCGGCGCACCAGGAGGAGGCCGTCGCCAGGACCGTGGAGACCTTCGGGCGGCTGGACATGCTGGTCAACAACACCGGCATCAACCCGGTGTACGGCCCGATGCTCGACATCGACCGCGACGCCGCGGCGAAGATCCTCGCCGTCAACGTGCTCGCGCCGCTGGCCTGGCTGCGTCAGGCGCGCGACGCGTGGATGGGGGAGCACGGCGGCTCGGTCGTCAACGTCGCCTCGATCGCCGGCCTGCGTGCCTCGCCCGGGATCGGCATGTACGGCGTGAGCAAGGCGGCGGTGATCCGGATGACGCAGGAGCTGGCGGTCGAGCTGGGCCCGAAGATCCGGGTCAACGCGGTCGCGCCGGCCGTGGTGAAGACCAAGTTCGCCACCGCGCTGTACGAAGGCCGCGAGGAGGAGGTGTCCGCGGCGTACCCGATGAAGCGGCTCGGCGTGCCGGAGGACATCGCCGGGGCGGTCGCGTTCCTGCTCTCCGACGAGGCCGGGTGGATCACCGGGCAGACCGTGGTGCTGGACGGCGGCGTGACGCTGGGAGGCGGGCTGTGAGCTTCGAGCTGAGGGGCGCCGGGGTCGTCGTCACCGGCGGCACCGGCGGGATCGGGGCGGCGCTGGCGCGGCGGTTCGCGGCCGAGGGCGCGCGGATCGTGGTGGCCGACCTCGACGGCCCGGCCGCGGAGGCGGTGGCCGCGGAGGTGGGCGGGGTCGCGGTCGCCGGTGACGCGGCCGGGGTGGACGGGGTCGCGTCGCTGATCCAGCGGGCGTCGGACGAGCTGGGCGCGATCGACCTGTTCTGCGCCAACGCGGGCATCGCCCCGCACGGCGGGCCGGAGGCGCCCGAGGAGGTGTGGGCGCGGGCGTGGGACGTCAACGTGATGGCCCACGTGCGGGCGGCTCACCTGCTGTTGCCCGCCTGGCTGGAGCGCGGGCGGGGCCGGTTCCTCGCGACGGTCTCCGCGGCCGGGCTGCTGACCAGCCTCGGGTCGGCGCCGTACTCGGTGACCAAGCACGGGGCGCTGGCGTTCGCGGAGTGGCTCTCGGCGACGTACCGGCACCGGGGCATCACGGTCCAGGCGATCTGCCCGCAGGGCGTCCGGACGAACATGCTCGCCGCGACGGGCGTCGGCGGACAGCTGATCATGGGCGCGTCGGCGATCGAACCGGCCCAGGTGGCGGACGCGGTGATGGAGTCCTTCTCCGACGACCGGTTCTTGATCCTGCCGCACCCGGAGGTCGCCGAGTACTACACCACCCGCGCGACGCAGACGGACCGCTGGCTGGGCGGGATGAACAAGCTGCAGCGCAAGGTGGAGGCCGCGCAGGGCGAGTGACGTGCTCCGGTCGCACATCGCCGGAAGGTGTGCGACCGGGGGCGCGGTTATGCTGTGCCGGTCGAGGAAGGACGTTGCGGATGACCGAGGAGCCGGTGCCGGCGAGGCTGCTGTCGGCGGCGACGCGGTTGTTCGCCGAGCGCGGGTTCGACCGGACGTCGGTGCAGGAGATCGTGGCCGCGGCCGGGGTCACCAAGGGCGCGATGTACCACTACTTCGGCTCGAAGGACGACCTGCTGCACGAGATCTACGGCCGCGTGCTGCGGTTGCAGACCGAGCAGCTGGAGAAGGTGGTGGCCAGCGGCGAGCCGGTGGCCGCGCGCCTCCACGCGGCCGCTTCCGACGTCGTGGTGAGCAGCATCGACAACCTCGACGACACGACGATCTTCTTCCAGTCCATGCACCAGCTCAGCCCGGAAAACCGCAAGGCGGTGCGCGCCGAGCGGCGCCGGTACCACGTGCTGTTCCGGTCGCTGATCGAGGAGGGGCAGCGGGAGGGCGTGTTCCGCACCGACAAGCCCGCGGACATCGTGGTGGACTTCTTCTTCGGCTCGGTGCACCACCTGGCGGTCTGGTACCGCAGCGACGGGCGGCTGAGCGCGCCGGAGGTTGGTGCGCACTACGCCGATCTGCTGGTGGGCTCGCTGCGGCCCTGAGGTTGTTGCGCTGCCTTTCTGGTGGCGGGGCGCGGTTGGTCCAGTGGTGCCGGCACGAGGTGACGCATTCGTGTGGGTACCAGGCGACCATTCGTGTGGGTACGAGATGGCCATTTGTGTGGGTGGCTACGAGATGCCCTCTCGCGGGGCCGTGAGGCGGCCACTCGTGGGGCTACGAGGTGCCCGCTCGTGGGCGTGCGAGATGCCCTCTCGTGCGAGGTGACCGTTCGTGCGGCCACACGAGGTGTCCACTCGTGCCCGCGCGAGATGTCCGCTCGTGGGCGTGCGAGATGCCCGCTCGTGGGCGTGCGAGATGCCCGCTCGTGGGCGTGCGAGATGCCCTCTCGTGCGAGGTGACCGTTCGTGCGAGGTGACCGTTCGTGCGGCGGCGAGGTGACTGTTCGTGCGGCGGCGAGGTGACTGTTCGTGCGGCGGCGAGGTGACCATTCGTGCGGTCGCATGAGGGGGCCACTCGTGCGAGTGCGAAGTGTCCGCTCATGGGGCGTTGGGTGTCCACCCGCGGGGGTGCGAGATGTCCTCTCGTGGGGGTGCGAGGTGCCCTCTCGTGGGGGTGCGAGATGTCCTCTCGTGGGGGTGCGAGGTGCCCTCTCGTGCGGGTGCGAGATGTCCTCTCGTGCGGGTGCGAGATGCCTGCTCGTGCGGGTGCGAGGTGCCCGCTCGTGCGGGGGCGACATGCCCGCCCGTGCGGGTGCGACGCGACCACCTGCCTCGCCTGGTGTGGCTGGTCCCTTCGTACACCTACGACTGGGGACACGACCACTGGGTGCTTTCGTGCGCCGAAGTCCGTGGCTGGGCCTTCGTGCGCCTGCGAAGTGTCCACTCACGCGGGAGCCACGCGCCGACGACACAAGACAAGGGAGGCCGGCGCCACAGCACCGGCCTCCCGAAAAACCACGCTCCAGCAATCCGCCTCAGGCCGGCGGCAGGTTCACCAACCCCGCCAGCGCCGCACGGTGCCGCCCCGGCGTGCCGAGCGCCAGCTCGTCGCTCTTGGCGCGCTTCAGGTACAGGTGCGCCGGGTGCTCCCACGTCATCCCGATCCCGCCGTGCAACTGCACCGCCTCCTCCGCGGCGTGCAGCGCCACCGCCGAGCACGTCGACTGCGCCACCGCCACCGCGACGGGCACATCCGAGTCACCGGTAGCGAGCGTGTCCGCCGCATAGCGGGCCGTCGCGCGGGCGGACACGATCTCCAGGTACAGATCCGCCAGCCGGTGCTTCAGCGCCTGGAACGAACCCACCGGCCGCCCGAACTGGTAGCGCTGCTTCAGATACGCCACCGTCTCATCGAGACACCACTGCGCGACCCCGACCTGCGGCGACGCCAGCAACCCGGCGCCCACCAGCAACGCCTGCCGCAGCGCCGCCTCCGCCCCGGGACCCGACACCAGCAACCGCGACGACGCGTTGTCCAACGACACGTCCGCCAGCCGGCGCGTCAGATCGAGCGACACCACCTCGGTCACCGTCGCCGCGGTCTTCTCCACCGCGTACAGCCCCGGGCCGTCCGGGCCCACCGCCGGCACGGTCAGCACGTCCGCCACCGACGCATCGGCCACCGTCCGCACCGCGCCGCTCAGCGCGCCCTCCGTGTTCGCCGACACGCCACCCGGGAAACCCGCGTCCGGCGCCGACGTCAGCGGCACCGCCAGCGCGCCGACGACCTCACCGGCGGCCAAGCGCGGCAGCAACTCCGTGTCACCCGCGGCCTGCAAAGCCGCCGTCGCCAGCACCGCGCTGCCCAGGAACGGCACCGGCGCCACCGACCGGCCCAGCTCCTCCAGCACGACCGCCACCTCGCGGTACGACGCGCCCTGCCCGCCCAGCGATTCCGGCACCGCGAGCCCGGCCAGGCCCAGATCGGTCGCCAGCGTCCGCCACAGCTTCAGGTCGTACGGCTCGGCGCTCTCCGTCCGTGCCAGCACGGCCGAAAACCCGGCCTGGTCGCCGAGCAGGTCCCGGACACTGGCGCGCAGGTCCTCCTCGACCTCGGAGTACAGCAGATCGCTCACCGCGGCAGGTCCTTCCACGCGACGTCCTTGTCCACCCGTGGCTCGGACGGCAGCCCGAGCACGCGTTCGGAGATGATGTTGCGCAGCACCTCGGAGGTGCCGCCCTCGATCGAATTGCCCTTCGCCCGCAGGTAGCGGTACCCGGGCCCGCGGCCGAGCATGTCGACCTTCTCCGGCCGGCGCAACGTCCAGTCGTCGTAACGCAGACCGTCCTCACCGGACAGTTCGATCTCCAGCCCGGTCAGCGCTTGCTGCAGCTTCGCGAACGCCAGCTTCATCGCCGAACCCTCCGGCCCCGGCGCCCCGACCGCCAGCTGCTGGCGCAACCGCGTCCCGGCCAGGCGCGCCGCTTCCGCCTCGACCCAGAGGCGGAGCAACCGGTCGTGCAGCTCCGGCGTGCGCAGCTCCGGCCGGTCCCGCCAGGTCCGCGACACCATCCCGATCAGGCCGCCCTCGCGCGGGATCGCGTTGCCGCCGATCGCCACCCGCTCGTTCATCAGCGTGGTCTGCGCGACCTTCCAGCCCTCGCCGACCGCGCCGAGCCGGTTCGCGTCCGGGATCCGCACCCCGGACAGGAACACCTCGTTGAACTCGGCCTCGCCGGTCAGCTGCCGCAGCGGCCGCACCTCGACACCGGGATCGGTCATGTCGCAGATGAAGTACGTCATGCCCTGGTGCTTGGGCACGTCCGGATCCGTGCGGGTGACCAGGATCGCGAACCGGGCGATGTGCGCGACCGACGTCCACACCTTCTGCCCGTCGACCACCCACGTGTCACCGTCGCGCACCGCGCGGGTGCCCAGCGCGGCGAGGTCCGATCCGGCGCCCGGCTCGCTGAACAGCTGGCACCACACCTCCTCGCCGGTCCACAGTGGACGCAGATAGCGCTTCTTCTGCTCCTCCGTGCCGAACCGCAGGATGGTCGGCGCCGCCATGCCCAGCCCGATGCCGATCCGGCGCGGGTTGTTGTCCGGCGCGCCGGCCTTCGCCAGCTCGGCTTCGACGACGTTCTGCAGCTCGCGCGGCGCGCCCAGCCCGCCCAGGCCCTCCGGGTAGTGCACCCAGGCCAGGCCGGAGTCGAACCGGGCTCGCAGGAACTCCAGCCGCTCCGTGCTCGCCGGCGGGTGGGCGGCGAGCAGGTCGCCCACCCGCGCGCGCAGGTCGTCGGCGGTCAGCGTGCTCATCGGGCCTCCGATCGGTACTTCTTCAGCTCGCGGTGGGCCAGCGAGCGCTTGTGAACCTCGTCCGGTCCGTCGGCGAACCGCAGCGTGCGGATCCCCGCCCACATCTCCGCCAGCGGGAAGTCCTGGGACAGCCCGCCCGCGCCGTGCGCCTGGATCGCCTTGTCCAGGATCCACTCGACGGTCTTCGGGGTGGCGATCTTGATCGCCTGGATCTCGGTGTGCGCGCCGCGGTTGCCGACGGTGTCCATCAGCCACGCGGTCTTGAGCACCAGCAGCCGCAGCTGCTCGACCTTCACCCGCGCCTCGGCGATCCAGTCCTGCACCACGCCCTGCTCGGCGATCGGCTTGCCGAAGGTCGAGCGGCTCAGCGTGCGGCGGCACATCATCTCGATGGCGCGCTCGGCGATGCCGATCGAGCGCATGCAGTGGTGGATCCGGCCCGGCCCCAGCCGCGCCTGGGCGATGGCGAACCCGTCGCCCTCCTCGCCGATCAGGTTGTCCGCGGGCACCCGCGCCTCGTCGAAGACCACCTCGGCGTGCCCGCCGTGCGAGCCGTCGGTGTAGCCGAAGACGTGCATCCCGCGCGTGACGTGCACGCCGGGCGTGTCCCGCGGCACCAGGATCTGGCTCTGCTGGCGGTGCGGTTCGGCGTCCGGGTCGGTCTTGCCCATGACGATGAAGATCTTGCAGTTCGGGTTCATCGCGCCGGTGATGTACCACTTGCGCCCGGTGATCACGTACGAGTCGCCGTCGCGGCGGATGCTGGTGGCGATGTTGCGGGCGTCGGAGGAGGCCACGTCCGGCTCGGTCATCGCGAACGCCGAGCGGATCTCGCCGTCCAGCAGCGGCTGCAGCCACTGCTTGCGCTGCTGCTCGGTGCCGAACATCGCGAGCACCTCCATGTTCCCGGTGTCCGGCGCCGAGCAGTTCAGCGCGACCGGGGCCAGGTGCGGGCTGCGGCCGGTGATCTCGGCCAGCGGCGCGTACTGCAGGTTCGTCAACCCGGCGCCGTGCTCACCGGGGAGGAAGAAGTTCCACAGGCCGCGTTTGCGTGCCTCGGCCTTGAGGTCCTCCACGACCGGCGGGAAGGTCCACTCGTTGTCCCGCTGCGCCAGCTGCTCCTCGTAGACCGGCTCGGCGGGGTAGATGTGGGAGTCCATGAACTCCAGGAGCCGCTCCCGCAGCTCCTCGGTCTTGGCGTCGAACGCGAAATCCATGATCAGTCCTTGAGGGTGTCGAGTCCGAGGGTGACGAGCGGGACCACCGCGGCGCCGATCTGGTCGAAGCCGGCGCCGACGGTCTGGCCCTGGCTGAACCGGTAGTAGATGCCTTCCAGGATCACCGCGAGCTTGAAGAACGCGAACCCGACGTACCAGTCCAGCGCCGAGACGTCCCGGCCGGACCGCGCCGCGTACCGCGCGATCATCTCGTCCGTGCCCGGGTAACCGGGCGCGGTGCTGACGTTGGAGACGATCTCCAGGTCGACCTTGCCGCGCTCGGCGTAGGCGATGAGCAGGGCCAGGTCGGTCAGCGGGTCGCCGAGGGTGGACATCTCCCAGTCCAGCACCGCGGTGATGCGGTCGGTCTCGTCGACCAGGACGTTGTCCAGCCGGTAGTCGCCGTGCACGACGGCCGCCGGGCCGGACGCCGGGATGGCGCGGGCCAGCTGGTCGTGCAGGTCGTCGACGCCGGGCAGGTCCCGGCTGCGGGAGGCGTCCAGCTGCTTCTTCCAGCGGCGCACCTGCCGTTCCAGGAACCCCTCCGGGCGGCCGAAATCGGCGAGCCCGACCGCGTCCGGGTCGACGGTGTGCAGGTCGACGAGGGTGTCCATCAGCGACTCGGCGATCGCCCGCGTGCGCTCCTCACCGAGCGCCGCCAGCTCGCTCGCCGCGCGGTAGGGGGTGCCCGGCACGAACTCCATCACGTAGAACGGCGCGCCGAGCACCTCGGTGTCCTGGCACAGCGTGATCGTCCGCGGCACCGGCACGGGCGTGTCCGCGAGCGCGCTGATGACGCGGTGCTCGCGGGCCATGTCGTGCGCGGTGGGCAGGACGTGCCCGAGCGGGGGCCGGCGCACCACCCAGCGGCCGGCGCCGTCGCCCACGATGTAGGTCAGGTTCGACCGGCCGCCCTGCACCACCTCACCGGTGAGCGGGCCCTGGACGAGCCCGGGGGAGTGCTCGTCCAGGTAGTCCCGCAGCCGTGCGAGGTCGAGTCCGGGCAGGTCCTGCTGCGTCACTGGGCCTCCTTGTCCAGATAGCTATACCGACCAGTCGGTATGTCCCACCGTAGCGGAAGCCCGCCCGGAGGCGGGCTCACGTCTCAGGCGATCAGGCGCGTCACCCACTCGGCGACGCACGCCGGCTTGGCCTCGCCGTCGATCTCGATCGTCCACCGCGTCACCACCTGCTTGCCGCCCGGCACGTCGGTGACCTCGGCCAGCTCGGCGACCCCGCGGATCTTCGAGCCGACCTTGACCGGCTGCGGGAACCGGACCTTGTTCAGGCCGTAGTTGATCCCCATCTTCAGCCCGTCGACGCGGTAGGTGCCCGCCGACAGCAGCGGCAGCACCGACAGGGTCAGGAAACCGTGCGCGATCGGGGCGCCGAACGGGCCCTGCTTGGCCTTCTCGACGTCCACGTGGATCCACTGGTGGTCGCCGGTGGCGTCGGCGAAGGTGTTGACCTGCTCCTGCGTGACGGTGTGCCAGTCGCTGGTGCCCAGCTGCTCGCCGACCGCGGCGGTGAACTCGTCCAGTCCGTTGAAGACGCGCATGATCTCAGTCCTTCGGTCCGCCGGCGACGTAGACGACCTGGCCGGAGACGAACCCGGCGCCCTCGCTGACCAGGAACGACACGGTGTTGGCGATGTCCTCGGGCTTGCCGACGCGCTGCACCGGGATCTCCTTGGCCGCGAACGCCTTGAAGTCCTCGAACGGCACGCCCAGGCGCTCCGCGGTGGCGGCGGTCATGTCGGTCTCGATGAAGCCCGGCGCGATCGCGTTCGCGGTGACGCCGAACTTGCCCAGCTCGATCGCCAGCGTCTTGGTGAAGCCCTGCAGGCCGGCCTTGGCCGCGGAGTAGTTGACCTGGCCGCGGTTGCCCAGCGCGGAGGTGCTGGACAGGTTCACGATCCGGCCCCAGCGCTGCTCGGTCATGTGCTTCTGGACCGCGCGGGTCATCAGGAACGAGCCCTTGAGGTGCACGTTCATGACCGAGTCCCAGTCCTCGTCGGTCATCTTGAAGAGCAGGTTGTCCCGGGTGATGCCGGCGTTGTTGACCAGCACGGTCGGCGGGCCCAGCTCCTCGGCGACCCGGCCACCGGCGGCCTCGACCTGCTCGGTGTTGCTGACGTCGAGCGCGACCCCGATGGCCTTGCCGCCGGCCGCGGCGATGTCCTCGGCGCCCTGCTTCACGGACTCCTCGTTGAGGTCCAGCAGGGCGACGGCGAAACCGTCCGAGGCCAGCTTGCGCGCGACAGCGGCGCCGATGCCTCGGCCGGCGCCGGTCACGATGGCGACCCGGGAGTGGGACTCGGTCACGGGAACTCCTCCTCGTCGTTGAGCGCGTCGGTAAGCGAGCGCTTAGAAAGCTACTCGCCTCCGGCCCGGAGCGCCTAAGTGACCTGGGTCACCCCGGTTCGGTTCGATCGTAGTAACGGGACGGCCAGCGTGGCGAGCGCGAGCAGTTCGGTGGCCGCGAGCAGGCGCTCCACCAGGCCCAGCGGGATCGTGCGCCACCACGGCCCGCCCCCGGCGAGCATGTAGCCGACCGCACCGAGGATGAGCCCGAACCAGGCGAGCGAGACGATCGCCAGCGCGCGGGCCGCCCAGCGCCAGCCCGGCGAGTCCGGGAAGATGCGGCGCGCGGCGAACAGCAGGCCGACCGGCAGGCACACGAACCCGACGACGCTCGCGTACCGGTGCACCACCCCGCCCAGGCTCGGCCCGACGGACCAGTCGGTCTTGGGGAACGCGACCACCACCAGCAGGCTGACCGTCCACAGTGCACCGAGCACGACCGCGGCCGAGCGGACCGGCAGGGCCCGCATCAGCACGTGCGCGGCGAACAGCACCGCCGAGCCGAGGGCGATCAGCAGGACCGCGATGTCGAAGATCCACTTGTTGGCGCTCAGGGCGTACTCGCTGATCGTGCGGCGCACCGGGCTGATCTGGTCGGTGGGCGGGAGGAACTGCAGCAGGAGCACGAGCGCGGCGCCCCCGGCGATCGCGGTGAGGCAGCCCAGGGCGAGGAGCCGCGGCGCGCGGGTGGGGGCCGGAGTGGTGGTCACCCGGCCCAGTTTATGCGCGCACGTGTGGGGGTTTTGTGATCTCGTGGGCGGTTTCGGCGCGTGCCCGGGATTGTCGGTGGGGGCCCTTAGGATCGTCGGCATGGAGCAACGGGTTCTCGGCCGGACCGGCCGTGCGGTGTCGGTGGTCGGGCTCGGCACGTGGCAGCTGGGCGCGGACTGGGGCGAGGTGGGCGAGGCCGAGGCGTTCGCGGTGCTGGAGGCCGCGGTGTCGGCCGGTGTCACGTTCTTCGACACCGCCGACGTCTACGGTGACGGCCGCAGCGAGCAGATCATCGGGCGGTTTCTGCGCGACCACCCGGACGTGTTCGTGGCGACCAAGATGGGCCGTCGCGCGCCGCTGGACCCGGGTGAGTACACGCTGGAGAACTTCCGGGCGTGGACCGACCGGTCGCGGGCCAACCTCGGGGTCGAGGTGCTGGACCTGGTGCAGCTGCACTGCCCGCCGGCGGCGGTGTACTCCAGTGACGCCGTGTTCGACGCGCTGGACACGCTGGTGGCGGAGGAGCGGATCGCCGCGTACGGGGTGAGCGTCGAGACGTGCGCGGAGGCGCTGACCGCGGCCGGCCGCCCGGGCACGGCGAGCGTGCAGATCATCCTGAACCCGTTCCGGCTCAAGCCACTCGACCGGGTGCTGCCGGCCGCCGCCGAGGCGGGGGTGGGGATCATCGCGCGGGTGCCGCTGGCGTCCGGCCTGCTGTCCGGCCGCTACACGAAGGAGACGGTGTTCGCCACGGACGACCACCGGACGTTCAACCGGCACGGCGAGGCGTTCGACCAGGGGGAGACGTTCAGCGGGGTGGACTTCGCGACGGGCGTCGAGGCGGCCGCGGAGTTCAGTTCGCTGGCCCCGGCCGGCGTGACGCCCGCCCAGACGGCGTTGCGGTGGATCATCCAGCAGCCGGGCGTCACGTCGGTGATCCCGGGGGCGCGATCGGCGGAGCAGGCGCGAGCGAACGCGGCGGCGGCTGGGGCCGAGGCACTGCCGGAGCCGACGCTGGAGGCGGTGCGGGAGCTGTACGACCGGCGGATCCGGGCGCAGGTGCACGAGCGCTGGTAGGGCTCGTGCGTTCCGGCCGGGTGACCGCGCCAATGGCCGGCGCCCGACCTGGCCGCGCTGCCCGGAGCCGGCCAGGCGTCATCACCGGCCCCGGCAGGGGTGCGCGTCCGCCGTGGCGGGAATACCGCGGGCGGCGGCCGCCTTGTGGCAGGCGTGAGTGATCACTTCGAAGGCGAGTACGCGCCGAGCCCGACGGACTGGGTCCGCGAAGCGGTGGAGCAGTTCGAGTCGTCCGGCGGGGAGGTCAGCCTCAACGAGCCCGGCGGGGCCCCGATCGTCGTGCTCACCACGGTCGGCGCCAAGACCGGCAAGATCCGCAAGTCGCCGATCATGCGGATCGAGAAGGACGGCAAGTACCTCGCGGTGGCGTCCAACGGCGGCCGCCGCGAGAACCCGGGCTGGGTCGCCAACCTCCGTGCCCACCCGACGGTGGAGCTGCAGGACGGCCCGGTCAGGAAGACCTACGTCGCCCGCCGGCTCGACGGCGAGGAGCGTCGCCAGTGGTGGGAGTACGCTGTCGCGCTCTGGCCGACGTACACCGAGTGGCAGGAGAAGACGGACCGCCAGATCCCGCTCTTCCTGCTGGAGGAATGAGGCGGCACCCGGATCGACCGGCCGCGCACCGCGGCGGCCAGCGGGTTCCGCGGTCAGCCGGTCGCGCTGAACGCTGGCGGCGGGGTGGTCCGGCCGCGCGCCGTCGCGGCGAGCGGGTTCCGCGGTCAGCCGGTCGCGCCGAGGGTGCGGATGATGAGCTCCCGCGTGCCGGCCGGGTCGATCACGTCGTCGATCTCGAAGACCGTCGCCGTGTTCAGGGCCTTGCCGCGCTCGTAGTACTCGGCCACCAGCTCGGCGTAGCGGGCGTGCCGGGCCTCCGGGTCGGCGATCGCCTCCAGGTCCGCGCGGAACCCCAGCCGCACCGCGCCCTCCAGCCCCATGCCGCCGAACTCGCCCGTCGGCCACGCCACCGTCAGCGCGGGCGCGTGCAGCGAGCCGCCGGTCATCGCCATCGCGCCCAGGCCGTAGGCCTTGCGCAGCACCACCGCGACCAGCGGCGAGGTCAGCCGCGCCCCGGCGACGAACAGGTCACCGAACCGCCGCACCGTCGCGGTCTTCTCCGCCTCCGGGCCCACCATGAACCCCGGAGTGTCCACGAAGGACACCACCGGCAGGCCGTGCGCGCGGCACAGGTCCAGGAAACGTGCCGCCTTGTCGGCGGCGTCGCCGTCGATCGCGCCGCCGAGGCGGGCCGGGCTGTTCGCCAGCACCCCCACGGGGATCCCGCCGATCCGGGCCAGCGCGGTGATCACCCCGATCCCGAACCCGGCGCGCAGTTCGAGCAGGCTGCCGGGATCGGCCACTGTGGACAGCACCGGCCGCACGTCGTAGACGCGGACCCGGTTCTCCGGCACCAGGTGCCGCAACCGGCGCTGGTCGTGCGGCTCTCCGGCCTCGGCCGGGCCGGCGAAGTAGGACAGGTAACGCTTGGCCACGTCGACCGCCTCGGCCTCGTCGGCGACCAGCACGTCCACGACCCCGTTGGTGTACTGCACCGGCGTCGGCCCGACGTCGTCGGGCGCGACGACACCGAGCCCGCCGCCTTCGATCATCGCCGGCCCGCCCATGCCCAGTGAACTGCCCTCGGTCGCGATGACCACGTCGCACACCCCGGCCAGCGCCGCGTTGCCGGCGAAGCAGTAGCCGGACACGATCGCGACCGTCGGCACCTCGCCGGCCAGCTGGGCGGCCATGCGGAACGTCGGCACGTCCAGCTGGGCGACCGCGGAGGTGTCGGTGTCGCCCGGCCGCCCGCCGCCGCGCCCGGCGAACAGCACCACCGGCAGGCCGCGGTCCCGGGCCAGCCGCAGCATCCGGTCGGTCTTGCGGTGGTTGTGCACGCCCTGCGTCCCGGCCAGCACGGTGTAGTCGTAGGCCAGCACGACGACCGGCCGCCCGCCGACGGTCGCGGTGCCGGTGACCAGGCCGTCGGCGGGGGTGCGGCGGATCAGGTCGCCGAGGTCCCGGCGGCGGCGCTGCGCGGCGATCGCGAGGGCGCCGTACTCGGTGAAGCTGCCGGGATCGCACAGGTCCTCGACGTTCTCCCGCGCGGTCCGCTGCCCGGCGGAGTGCCGCTTGCGCACCGCGTCCGGGCGCGCGGCGTCCAGGCCGATCTCGTGCCGCGCCACGGTTTCCGCGAGGTCCGGCCGGATGTGGTCGAGGTCGGCTTCGGTCGCTTGGGCGGCTCCGGTCGCCTCGCCGTTCTCCCGCAGGGTGACCAGGACCGCCCCGGCCGTGACGGTGTCACCGGGCTTGACCGCGACCCCGAGCACCGCGCCGCCCCGCTCGGCGGTGATCACGTGTTCCATCTTCATCGCCTCGATCACGACGAGTTCCGCGCCCGCCGGCACCGTCTCGCCCTCGGCCACGCACACCTGCGCCACCACGCCCTGCTGTGGCGCGGTGACCGTGCCCGGCGCGGCCGCGGGCTCGATGATCTCGTCCACCAGGTCCGGCAGGCGGCGGTCCACGAACGTGGTGTCGGCCGTGCCGAGCGGCTCGGCCAGCAGCGCCCGGAGCAGGGCGAGGTTCGTCGGCGGCCCGGTGATGGCGAATTCGCCCAGCGCGCGACACAACCGGGCGGCGGCCGAGGCGAGGTCGTGTCCGGTGACGATCACCTTGGCCAGCAGCGAGTCGTAACGCGGGTTGCCGGGATAGCCCGGGTAGCCGTGGGTGTCCACGCGGACGCCGCGGCCGGTGGGCGGCTGGAACGTGGTGAGCGTGCCGCCGCCGGGCAGCACGGTGCCGTCCGGCCGGACCGTTTCGGTGTTGACCCTGGCCTGGATCGCCACGCCCCGCGGCTGCGGGACGGTGCGGTCCAGTGGTTCGCCCGCGGCCAGCCGGAGCCCGATCTCGACCAGGTCGAGCCCGGTGACCTCCTCGGTCACGGTGTGCTCGACCTGCAACCGCGGATTCACCTCCAGGAACACGAATTCGCCGCCGTCGACCAGGAATTCCACAGTGGCCAGACCAAGGTACACAGTGGACCCGACCAACCGCGTGGCGCACTCGTGCAAGCGCTTTCGGAGCTCCGCCGGGAGGGTCGCGGGCGCGATCTCGATGAGCTTCTGGCGGCGGCGCTGCAGGCTGCAGTCCCGGTCGCCGAGCGCGAGCGTCGTCTCGCCGTCGGCGGCGATCTGCACCTCGATGTGGCGGGCGTGGGGGAGGAGCCGTTCCAGGTAGACCGAGCCGTCGCCGAACGCGGCCCGGGCTTCGGAGGCGCAGCGGCGCAGTGCGGCGGGCAGGCCGGCCGCGTCGGTCACCGGTCGCATGCCGCGTCCGCCGCCCCCGGCCAGCGCCTTGACCATCACCGCGCCGTGCTCGGCGAAGAACGCCTCGGCGGTGGCCGGATCGGTCGGGCCGTCGGTGCCCGCGAGGACCGGAATGCCCAGCTCCCGGGCTCGTGCCCGGGCGCGGGTCTTGTCGCCGAACAGTTCCAGGGCGTCCGGGGACGGTCCGGCGAAGCGAATCCCGGCGTCCGCGCAGCGGCGGGCGAGGTCCGCGCTCTCGGACAGGAACCCGTAACCGGGGTGCAGGAACTCGCATCCGGTGCGCTGCGCGGCGGCGACGATCGCGGCGGCGTCGAGGTAGGTGCCGTCGAGGCGTTCGGCGTGGTCGGCGCGGGTGACGTGGGCGCAGTCGGCGTCGTCCCCGGGATACACGGCGACCGTGCGGAAGCCCAGCGCGGCGGCGGTGCCGAGGATCCGGACGGCGATCTCGCCCCGGTTCGCGACGAGCAGGGACGGCACCGTCTCACCTCACCGTGTCGATCACGTCCTCGGTCTCCCCGGACGCTACCGGGCGGGCGGTGCCGCTACCAGGGCCGCCGGTGTCGCCAGATCGGGACGGGCGAAACCGGCGGCCGAGTTGTTCAACGATCCGCGGGGATGGCGAATTCCCGGCCACGATCACCAGGGCGGCCACCGAGACCAGCACGTAGGAGGACCCGAGCAGGTGCTGCCACCAGGTCCAGTGCATCTCCAGGTCGTGGGTCTGCGGCAGCCACGAGTGCGGCCCGACGGCGAAGACGAGCAGCACCGGGCTCCAGCGCGGGGCGCGGACCAGCACCACCACCGCGGCGGGCAGCACCCAGACCCAGTGGTGCGACCAGCTCACCGGCGAGGCGAGCAACCCGCCGGCGGCGATGGCGAGCAGGGCGGTGACGTCGTCGCGGGCCCGGCGGGCGGCGACCGCGGCCAGGGCCATGACCGCGGCCGCGAGCACGGCCCAGAGCAGGGTGTTCTCCGGGAACAGCCGGACCAGGATCGCCTGGACGTTCTGGTTGAACGCGTAGGCGAGGCCGCCGATGCGCCCCGGGTCGAACAGGGTGTGCAGCCAGTACTGCGCGGAGTCGGCCGGCGCCAGCAGCAGGGCGGCGAGCCCGCAGGCGGCGAACGAGGCGACCGCGGCGGCGGCGGCGCGGTATTGGCGGCGGAGGAGGAACAGCAGCACGAAGACGGCCGGGGTGAGCTTGATCGCCGCGGCCACGCCGACCAGCAGGCCGCGGGGCCAGCGGGTGCGGGGGAGCAGGCAGTCCGCGGTGACCAGGGCCATCAGGATCAGGTTGATCTGGCCGAACCCGATGGTCTGCCGGGCGGGCTCGAACAGCGCCCACAGGGCGGCGACGCTCATGCCGAGGGCGTTCGCCGCGGCGCGGTTGGCGAGGACGCGGCGGGCGGTGAGCGTGGTGGTGAGCGCGAGGGCGGCCGCGGAGGCGAGGCTGACCGCGAACTTCGCCACGTGCCAGGGCAGGAGCTCGACGGGCGCGAACAGGATCGCGGCGAACGGGGGATAGGTGAAGGGCAGCGGCATGCCCGGCACCATGGCCGCGAAGGCCGGCGTGTACAGCCCGGCGCCGGTCCGCCAGGCGAGGCCGCCGGTGCGGTAGACGTGCAGGTCGAGAAACCCCTGGAAGAGCAGCACCCAGCCGACGACGGTGAGGAGGAGCAGCGCGGCCGCGCTGCTCCTCCTCACCGTCGTCGGCTGGGTGCTGCTCTTCCAGGGGTTTCTCGACCTGCACGTCTACCGCACCGGCGGCCTCGCCTGGCGGACCGGCGCCGGGCTGTACACGCCGGCCTTCGCGGCCATGGTGCCGGGCATGCCGCTGCCCTTCACCTATCCCCCGTTCGCCGCGATCCTGTTCGCGCCCGTCGAGCTCCTGCCCTGGCACGTGGCGAAGTTCGCGGTCAGCCTCGCCTCCGCGGCCGCCCTCGCGCTCACCACCACGCTCACCGCCCGCCGCGTCCTCGCCAACCGCGCCGCGGCGAACGCCCTCGGCATGAGCGTCGCCGCCCTGTGGGCGCTGTTCGAGCCCGCCCGGCAGACCATCGGGTTCGGCCAGATCAACCTGATCCTGATGGCCCTGGTCACCGCGGACTGCCTGCTCCCCCGCACCCGCTGGCCCCGCGGCCTGCTGGTCGGCGTGGCCGCGGCGATCAAGCTCACCCCGGCCGTCTTCGTGCTGCTGTTCCTCCTCCGCCGCCAATACCGCGCCGCCGCCGCCGCGGTCGCCTCGTTCGCCGCCTGCGGGCTCGCCGCCCTGCTGCTGGCGCCGGCCGACTCCGCGCAGTACTGGCTGCACACCCTGTTCGACCCGGGGCGCATCGGCGGCCTCGCCTACGCGTTCAACCAGAACGTCCAGGCGATCCTGGTCCGGCTGTTCCCGGAGAACACCCTGCTCTGGGCCGTGCTCGCGGCCGCGGTCATGGCCCTGGCCGCGGTCGCCGCCCGCCGGGCCCGCGACGACGTCACCGCCCTGCTCGCCATCGCCGCCGGCGGGTTGCTCGCCTCGCCGGTGAGCTGGTCGCACCACTGGGTCTGGGTGCTGCCCGCCGCGGTGGTGGTGCTGGTCCGCGCCCCGCGCTGGAGCCCGGTGCTGCTCGTCTTCGCCGTCGGGCCGCACTCGTGGCTGCCGCAGACCCACGACCTGGAGATGCACTGGACCTGGTGGCAGCACCTGCTCGGGTCCTCCTACGTGCTGGTCTCGGTGGCCGCCCTGGTGATCGTGGCCGGGAATTCGCCATCCCCGCGGATCGTTGAACAACTCGGCCGCCGGTTTCGCCCGTCCCGATCTGGCGACACCGGCGGCCCTGGTAGCGGCACCGCCCGCCCGGTAGCGTCCGGGGAGACCGAGGACGTGATCGACACGGTGAGGTGAGACGGTGCCGTCCCTGCTCGTCGCGAACCGGGGCGAGATCGCCGTCCGGATCCTCGGCACCGCCGCCGCGCTGGGCTTCCGCACGGTCGCCGTGTATCCCGGGGACGACGCCGACTGCGCCCACGTCACCCGCGCCGACCACGCCGAACGCCTCGACGGCACCTACCTCGACGCCGCCGCGATCGTCGCCGCCGCGCAGCGCACCGGATGCGAGTTCCTGCACCCCGGTTACGGGTTCCTGTCCGAGAGCGCGGACCTCGCCCGCCGCTGCGCGGACGCCGGGATTCGCTTCGCCGGACCGTCCCCGGACGCCCTGGAACTGTTCGGCGACAAGACCCGCGCCCGGGCACGAGCCCGGGAGCTGGGCATTCCGGTCCTCGCGGGCACCGACGGCCCGACCGATCCGGCCACCGCCGAGGCGTTCTTCGCCGAGCACGGCGCGGTGATGGTCAAGGCGCTGGCCGGGGGCGGCGGACGCGGCATGCGACCGGTGACCGACGCGGCCGGCCTGCCCGCCGCACTGCGCCGCTGCGCCTCCGAAGCCCGGGCCGCGTTCGGCGACGGCTCGGTCTACCTGGAACGGCTCCTCCCCCACGCCCGCCACATCGAGGTGCAGATCGCCGCCGACGGCGAGACGACGCTCGCGCTCGGCGACCGGGACTGCAGCCTGCAGCGCCGCCGCCAGAAGCTCATCGAGATCGCGCCCGCGACCCTCCCGGCGGAGCTCCGAAAGCGCTTGCACGAGTGCGCCACGCGGTTGGTCGGGTCCACTGTGTACCTTGGTCTGGCCACTGTGGAATTCCTGGTCGACGGCGGCGAATTCGTGTTCCTGGAGGTGAATCCGCGGTTGCAGGTCGAGCACACCGTGACCGAGGAGGTCACCGGGCTCGACCTGGTCGAGATCGGGCTCCGGCTGGCCGCGGGCGAACCACTGGACCGCACCGTCCCGCAGCCGCGGGGCGTGGCGATCCAGGCCAGGGTCAACACCGAAACGGTCCGGCCGGACGGCACCGTGCTGCCCGGCGGCGGCACGCTCACCACGTTCCAGCCGCCCACCGGCCGCGGCGTCCGCGTGGACACCCACGGCTACCCGGGCTATCCCGGCAACCCGCGTTACGACTCGCTGCTGGCCAAGGTGATCGTCACCGGACACGACCTCGCCTCGGCCGCCGCCCGGTTGTGTCGCGCGCTGGGCGAATTCGCCATCACCGGGCCGCCGACGAACCTCGCCCTGCTCCGGGCGCTGCTGGCCGAGCCGCTCGGCACGGCCGACACCACGTTCGTGGACCGCCGCCTGCCGGACCTGGTGGACGAGATCATCGAGCCCGCGGCCGCGCCGGGCACGGTCACCGCGCCACAGCAGGGCGTGGTGGCGCAGGTGTGCGTGGCCGAGGGCGAGACGGTGCCGGCGGGCGCGGAACTCGTCGTGATCGAGGCGATGAAGATGGAACACGTGATCACCGCCGAGCGGGGCGGCGCGGTGCTCGGGGTCGCGGTCAAGCCCGGTGACACCGTCACGGCCGGGGCGGTCCTGGTCACCCTGCGGGAGAACGGCGAGGCGACCGGAGCCGCCCAAGCGACCGAAGCCGACCTCGACCACATCCGGCCGGACCTCGCGGAAACCGTGGCGCGGCACGAGATCGGCCTGGACGCCGCGCGCCCGGACGCGGTGCGCAAGCGGCACTCCGCCGGGCAGCGGACCGCGCGGGAGAACGTCGAGGACCTGTGCGATCCCGGCAGCTTCACCGAGTACGGCGCCCTCGCGATCGCCGCGCAGCGCCGCCGCCGGGACCTCGGCGACCTGATCCGCCGCACCCCCGCCGACGGCCTGGTCACCGGCACCGCGACCGTCGGCGGGCGGCCGGTCGTCGTGCTGGCCTACGACTACACCGTGCTGGCCGGGACGCAGGGCGTGCACAACCACCGCAAGACCGACCGGATGCTGCGGCTGGCCCGGGACCGCGGCCTGCCGGTGGTGCTGTTCGCCGGGCGCGGCGGCGGGCGGCCGGGCGACACCGACACCTCCGCGGTCGCCCAGCTGGACGTGCCGACGTTCCGCATGGCCGCCCAGCTGGCCGGCGAGGTGCCGACGGTCGCGATCGTGTCCGGCTACTGCTTCGCCGGCAACGCGGCGCTGGCCGGGGTGTGCGACGTGGTCATCGCGACCGAGGGCAGTTCACTGGGCATGGGCGGGCCGGCGATGATCGAAGGCGGCGGGCTCGGTGTCGTCGCGCCCGACGACGTCGGGCCGACGCCGGTGCAGTACACCAACGGGGTCGTGGACGTGCTGGTCGCCGACGAGGCCGAGGCGGTCGACGTGGCCAAGCGTTACCTGTCCTACTTCGCCGGCCCGGCCGAGGCCGGAGAGCCGCACGACCAGCGCCGGTTGCGGCACCTGGTGCCGGAGAACCGGGTCCGCGTCTACGACGTGCGGCCGGTGCTGTCCACAGTGGCCGATCCCGGCAGCCTGCTCGAACTGCGCGCCGGGTTCGGGATCGGGGTGATCACCGCGCTGGCCCGGATCGGCGGGATCCCCGTGGGGGTGCTGGCGAACAGCCCGGCCCGCCTCGGCGGCGCGATCGACGGCGACGCCGCCGACAAGGCGGCACGTTTCCTGGACCTGTGCCGCGCGCACGGCCTGCCGGTGGTGTCCTTCGTGGACACTCCGGGGTTCATGGTGGGCCCGGAGGCGGAGAAGACCGCGACGGTGCGGCGGTTCGGTGACCTGTTCGTCGCCGGGGCGCGGCTGACCTCGCCGCTGGTCGCGGTGGTGCTGCGCAAGGCCTACGGCCTGGGCGCGATGGCGATGACCGGCGGCTCGCTGCACGCGCCCGCGCTGACGGTGGCGTGGCCGACGGGCGAGTTCGGCGGCATGGGGCTGGAGGGCGCGGTGCGGCTGGGGTTCCGCGCGGACCTGGAGGCGATCGCCGACCCGGAGGCCCGGCACGCCCGCTACGCCGAGCTGGTGGCCGAGTACTACGAGCGCGGCAAGGCCCTGAACACGGCGACGGTCTTCGAGATCGACGACGTGATCGACCCGGCCGGCACGCGGGAGCTCATCATCCGCACCCTCGGCGCGACCGGCTGACCGCGGAACCCGCTCGCCGCGACGGCGCGCGGCCGGACCACCCCGCCGCCAGCGTTCAGCGCGACCGGCTGACCGCGGAACCCGCTGGCCGCCGCGGTGCGCGGCCGGTCGATCCGGGTGCCGCCTCATTCCTCCAGCAGGAAGAGCGGGATCTGGCGGTCCGTCTTCTCCTGCCACTCGGTGTACGTCGGCCAGAGCGCGACAGCGTACTCCCACCACTGGCGACGCTCCTCGCCGTCGAGCCGGCGGGCGACGTAGGTCTTCCTGACCGGGCCGTCCTGCAGCTCCACCGTCGGGTGGGCACGGAGGTTGGCGACCCAGCCCGGGTTCTCGCGGCGGCCGCCGTTGGACGCCACCGCGAGGTACTTGCCGTCCTTCTCGATCCGCATGATCGGCGACTTGCGGATCTTGCCGGTCTTGGCGCCGACCGTGGTGAGCACGACGATCGGGGCCCCGCCGGGCTCGTTGAGGCTGACCTCCCCGCCGGACGACTCGAACTGCTCCACCGCTTCGCGGACCCAGTCCGTCGGGCTCGGCGCGTACTCGCCTTCGAAGTGATCACTCACGCCTGCCACAAGGCGGCCGCCGCCCGCGGTATTCCCGCCACGGCGGACGCGCACCCCTGCCGGGGCCGGTGATGACGCCTGGCCGGCTCCGGGCAGCGCGGCCAGGTCGGGCGCCGGCCATTGGCGCGGTC
Source organism: Amycolatopsis ruanii (assembly GCF_003385175.1). Classification (NCBI taxonomy): domain Bacteria; kingdom Bacillati; phylum Actinomycetota; class Actinomycetes; order Pseudonocardiales; family Pseudonocardiaceae; genus Amycolatopsis; species Amycolatopsis ruanii. The sequence goes on along the minus strand of NZ_PQHY01000060.1, from coordinate 17,670 downwards.
ACCCGGCCGGAACGCACGAGCCCTACCAGCGCTCGTGCACCTGCGCCCGGATCCGCCGGTCGTACAGCTCCCGCACCGCCTCCAGCGTCGGCTCCGGCAGTGCCTCGGCCCCAGCCGCCGCCGCGTTCGCTCGCGCCTGCTCCGCCGATCGCGCCCCCGGGATCACCGACGTGACGCCCGGCTGCTGGATGATCCACCGCAACGCCGTCTGGGCGGGCGTCACGCCGGCCGGGGCCAGCGAACTGAACTCCGCGGCCGCCTCGACGCCCGTCGCGAAGTCCACCCCGCTGAACGTCTCCCCCTGGTCGAACGCCTCGCCGTGCCGGTTGAACGTCCGGTGGTCGTCCGTGGCGAACACCGTCTCCTTCGTGTAGCGGCCGGACAGCAGGCCGGACGCCAGCGGCACCCGCGCGATGATCCCCACCCCCGCCTCGGCGGCGGCCGGCAGCACCCGGTCGAGTGGCTTGAGCCGGAACGGGTTCAGGATGATCTGCACGCTCGCCGTGCCCGGGCGGCCGGCCGCGGTCAGCGCCTCCGCGCACGTCTCGACGCTCACCCCGTACGCGGCGATCCGCTCCTCCGCCACCAGCGTGTCCAGCGCGTCGAACACGGCGTCACTGGAGTACACCGCCGCCGGCGGGCAGTGCAGCTGCACCAGGTCCAGCACCTCGACCCCGAGGTTGGCCCGCGACCGGTCGGTCCACGCCCGGAAGTTCTCCAGCGTGTACTCACCCGGGTCCAGCGGCGCGCGACGGCCCATCTTGGTCGCCACGAACACGTCCGGGTGGTCGCGCAGAAACCGCCCGATGATCTGCTCGCTGCGGCCGTCACCGTAGACGTCGGCGGTGTCGAAGAACGTGACACCGGCCGACACCGCGGCCTCCAGCACCGCGAACGCCTCGGCCTCGCCCACCTCGCCCCAGTCCGCGCCCAGCTGCCACGTGCCGAGCCCGACCACCGACACCGCACGGCCGGTCCGGCCGAGAACCCGTTGCTCCATGCCGACGATCCTAAGGGCCCCCACCGACAATCCCGGGCACGCGCCGAAACCGCCCACGAGATCACAAAACCCCCACACGTGCGCGCATAAACTGGGCCGGGTGACCACCACTCCGGCCCCCACCCGCGCGCCGCGGCTCCTCGCCCTGGGCTGCCTCACCGCGATCGCCGGGGGCGCCGCGCTCGTGCTCCTGCTGCAGTTCCTCCCGCCCACCGACCAGATCAGCCCGGTGCGCCGCACGATCAGCGAGTACGCCCTGAGCGCCAACAAGTGGATCTTCGACATCGCGGTCCTGCTGATCGCCCTCGGCTCGGCGGTGCTGTTCGCCGCGCACGTGCTGATGCGGGCCCTGCCGGTCCGCTCGGCCGCGGTCGTGCTCGGTGCACTGTGGACGGTCAGCCTGCTGGTGGTGGTCGCGTTCCCCAAGACCGACTGGTCCGTCGGGCCGAGCCTGGGCGGGGTGGTGCACCGGTACGCGAGCGTCGTCGGGTTCGTGTGCCTGCCGGTCGGCCTGCTGTTCGCCGCGCGCCGCATCTTCCCGGACTCGCCGGGCTGGCGCTGGGCGGCCCGCGCGCTGGCGATCGTCTCGCTCGCCTGGTTCGGGCTCATCCTCGGTGCGGTCGGCTACATGCTCGCCGGGGGCGGGCCGTGGTGGCGCACGATCCCGCTGGGCCTGGTGGAGCGCCTGCTCGCGGCCACCGAACTGCTCGCGCTCGCCACGCTGGCCGTCCCGTTACTACGATCGAACCGAACCGGGGTGACCCAGGTCACTTAGGCGCTCCGGGCCGGAGGCGAGTAGCTTTCTAAGCGCTCGCTTACCGACGCGCTCAACGACGAGGAGGAGTTCCCGTGACCGAGTCCCACTCCCGGGTCGCCATCGTGACCGGCGCCGGCCGAGGCATCGGCGCCGCTGTCGCGCGCAAGCTGGCCTCGGACGGTTTCGCCGTCGCCCTGCTGGACCTCAACGAGGAGTCCGTGAAGCAGGGCGCCGAGGACATCGCCGCGGCCGGCGGCAAGGCCATCGGGGTCGCGCTCGACGTCAGCAACACCGAGCAGGTCGAGGCCGCCGGTGGCCGGGTCGCCGAGGAGCTGGGCCCGCCGACCGTGCTGGTCAACAACGCCGGCATCACCCGGGACAACCTGCTCTTCAAGATGACCGACGAGGACTGGGACTCGGTCATGAACGTGCACCTCAAGGGCTCGTTCCTGATGACCCGCGCGGTCCAGAAGCACATGACCGAGCAGCGCTGGGGCCGGATCGTGAACCTGTCCAGCACCTCCGCGCTGGGCAACCGCGGCCAGGTCAACTACTCCGCGGCCAAGGCCGGCCTGCAGGGCTTCACCAAGACGCTGGCGATCGAGCTGGGCAAGTTCGGCGTCACCGCGAACGCGATCGCGCCGGGCTTCATCGAGACCGACATGACCGCCGCCACCGCGGAGCGCCTGGGCGTGCCGTTCGAGGACTTCAAGGCGTTCGCGGCCAAGGAGATCCCGGTGCAGCGCGTCGGCAAGCCCGAGGACATCGCCAACACCGTGTCGTTCCTGGTCAGCGAGGGCGCCGGGTTCGTCTCCGGCCAGGTCGTCTACGTCGCCGGCGGACCGAAGGACTGAGATCATGCGCGTCTTCAACGGACTGGACGAGTTCACCGCCGCGGTCGGCGAGCAGCTGGGCACCAGCGACTGGCACACCGTCACGCAGGAGCAGGTCAACACCTTCGCCGACGCCACCGGCGACCACCAGTGGATCCACGTGGACGTCGAGAAGGCCAAGCAGGGCCCGTTCGGCGCCCCGATCGCGCACGGTTTCCTGACCCTGTCGGTGCTGCCGCTGCTGTCGGCGGGCACCTACCGCGTCGACGGGCTGAAGATGGGGATCAACTACGGCCTGAACAAGGTCCGGTTCCCGCAGCCGGTCAAGGTCGGCTCGAAGATCCGCGGGGTCGCCGAGCTGGCCGAGGTCACCGACGTGCCGGGCGGCAAGCAGGTGGTGACGCGGTGGACGATCGAGATCGACGGCGAGGCCAAGCCGGCGTGCGTCGCCGAGTGGGTGACGCGCCTGATCGCCTGAGACGTGAGCCCGCCTCCGGGCGGGCTTCCGCTACGGTGGGACATACCGACTGGTCGGTATAGCTATCTGGACAAGGAGGCCCAGTGACGCAGCAGGACCTGCCCGGACTCGACCTCGCACGGCTGCGGGACTACCTGGACGAGCACTCCCCCGGGCTCGTCCAGGGCCCGCTCACCGGTGAGGTGGTGCAGGGCGGCCGGTCGAACCTGACCTACATCGTGGGCGACGGCGCCGGCCGCTGGGTGGTGCGCCGGCCCCCGCTCGGGCACGTCCTGCCCACCGCGCACGACATGGCCCGCGAGCACCGCGTCATCAGCGCGCTCGCGGACACGCCCGTGCCGGTGCCGCGGACGATCACGCTGTGCCAGGACACCGAGGTGCTCGGCGCGCCGTTCTACGTGATGGAGTTCGTGCCGGGCACCCCCTACCGCGCGGCGAGCGAGCTGGCGGCGCTCGGTGAGGAGCGCACGCGGGCGATCGCCGAGTCGCTGATGGACACCCTCGTCGACCTGCACACCGTCGACCCGGACGCGGTCGGGCTCGCCGATTTCGGCCGCCCGGAGGGGTTCCTGGAACGGCAGGTGCGCCGCTGGAAGAAGCAGCTGGACGCCTCCCGCAGCCGGGACCTGCCCGGCGTCGACGACCTGCACGACCAGCTGGCCCGCGCCATCCCGGCGTCCGGCCCGGCGGCCGTCGTGCACGGCGACTACCGGCTGGACAACGTCCTGGTCGACGAGACCGACCGCATCACCGCGGTGCTGGACTGGGAGATGTCCACCCTCGGCGACCCGCTGACCGACCTGGCCCTGCTCATCGCCTACGCCGAGCGCGGCAAGGTCGACCTGGAGATCGTCTCCAACGTCAGCACCGCGCCCGGTTACCCGGGCACGGACGAGATGATCGCGCGGTACGCGGCGCGGTCCGGCCGGGACGTCTCGGCGCTGGACTGGTACGTCGGGTTCGCGTTCTTCAAGCTCGCGGTGATCCTGGAAGGCATCTACTACCGGTTCAGCCAGGGCCAGACCGTCGGCGCCGGCTTCGACCAGATCGGCGCCGCGGTGGTCCCGCTCGTCACCCTCGGACTCGACACCCTCAAGGACTGATCATGGATTTCGCGTTCGACGCCAAGACCGAGGAGCTGCGGGAGCGGCTCCTGGAGTTCATGGACTCCCACATCTACCCCGCCGAGCCGGTCTACGAGGAGCAGCTGGCGCAGCGGGACAACGAGTGGACCTTCCCGCCGGTCGTGGAGGACCTCAAGGCCGAGGCACGCAAACGCGGCCTGTGGAACTTCTTCCTCCCCGGTGAGCACGGCGCCGGGTTGACGAACCTGCAGTACGCGCCGCTGGCCGAGATCACCGGCCGCAGCCCGCACCTGGCCCCGGTCGCGCTGAACTGCTCGGCGCCGGACACCGGGAACATGGAGGTGCTCGCGATGTTCGGCACCGAGCAGCAGCGCAAGCAGTGGCTGCAGCCGCTGCTGGACGGCGAGATCCGCTCGGCGTTCGCGATGACCGAGCCGGACGTGGCCTCCTCCGACGCCCGCAACATCGCCACCAGCATCCGCCGCGACGGCGACTCGTACGTGATCACCGGGCGCAAGTGGTACATCACCGGCGCGATGAACCCGAACTGCAAGATCTTCATCGTCATGGGCAAGACCGACCCGGACGCCGAACCGCACCGCCAGCAGAGCCAGATCCTGGTGCCGCGGGACACGCCCGGCGTGCACGTCACGCGCGGGATGCACGTCTTCGGCTACACCGACGGCTCGCACGGCGGGCACGCCGAGGTGGTCTTCGACGAGGCGCGGGTGCCCGCGGACAACCTGATCGGCGAGGAGGGCGACGGGTTCGCCATCGCCCAGGCGCGGCTGGGGCCGGGCCGGATCCACCACTGCATGCGCTCGATCGGCATCGCCGAGCGCGCCATCGAGATGATGTGCCGCCGCACGCTGAGCCGCTCGACCTTCGGCAAGCCGATCGCCGAGCAGGGCGTGGTGCAGGACTGGATCGCCGAGGCGCGGGTGAAGGTCGAGCAGCTGCGGCTGCTGGTGCTCAAGACCGCGTGGCTGATGGACACCGTCGGCAACCGCGGCGCGCACACCGAGATCCAGGCGATCAAGATCGCCACCCCGAAGACCGTCGAGTGGATCCTGGACAAGGCGATCCAGGCGCACGGCGCGGGCGGGCTGTCCCAGGACTTCCCGCTGGCGGAGATGTGGGCGGGGATCCGCACGCTGCGGTTCGCCGACGGACCGGACGAGGTTCACAAGCGCTCGCTGGCCCACCGCGAGCTGAAGAAGTACCGATCGGAGGCCCGATGAGCACGCTGACCGCCGACGACCTGCGCGCGCGGGTGGGCGACCTGCTCGCCGCCCACCCGCCGGCGAGCACGGAGCGGCTGGAGTTCCTGCGAGCCCGGTTCGACTCCGGCCTGGCCTGGGTGCACTACCCGGAGGGCCTGGGCGGGCTGGGCGCGCCGCGCGAGCTGCAGAACGTCGTCGAAGCCGAGCTGGCGAAGGCCGGCGCGCCGGACAACAACCCGCGCCGGATCGGCATCGGGCTGGGCATGGCGGCGCCGACCATCCTGCGGTTCGGCACGGAGGAGCAGAAGAAGCGCTATCTGCGTCCACTGTGGACCGGCGAGGAGGTGTGGTGCCAGCTGTTCAGCGAGCCGGGCGCCGGATCGGACCTCGCCGCGCTGGGCACCCGCGCGGTGCGCGACGGTGACACGTGGGTGGTCGACGGGCAGAAGGTGTGGACGTCGGTCGCGCACATCGCCCGGTTCGCGATCCTGGTCACCCGCACGGATCCGGACGTGCCCAAGCACCAGGGCATGACGTACTTCATCTGCGACATGACCGATCCCGGTGTCGAGGTGCGGCCGCTGCGGCAGCTGACCGGCGAGGCCGAGTTCAACGAGGTGTTCCTGTCCGGGGTGCGGATCCCGGACGCGAACCGGCTCGGCGCGGTCGGCGAGGGCTGGAAGGTCGCGCAGACCACGCTGATGAACGAGCGGGTGGCGATCGGCGGCAACGCGATCCCGCGCGAGGGCGGCCTGATCGGGATGGTGTCGCGGACCTGGCGGGACCGGCCGGAGCTGCGCACGCCGGAGCTGCACGACCGGTTGCTCCGCCTCTGGGTCGAGGCGGAAGCGGCGCGCCTGGCCGGGACGCGGTTGCGCCAGCAGCTGGCGGTCGGGGCGCCGGGGCCGGAGGGTTCGGCGATGAAGCTGGCGTTCGCGAAGCTGCAGCAAGCGCTGACCGGGCTGGAGATCGAACTGTCCGGTGAGGACGGTCTGCGTTACGACGACTGGACGTTGCGCCGGCCGGAGAAGGTCGACATGCTCGGCCGCGGGCCCGGGTACCGCTACCTGCGGGCGAAGGGCAATTCGATCGAGGGCGGCACCTCCGAGGTGCTGCGCAACATCATCTCCGAACGCGTGCTCGGGCTGCCGTCCGAGCCACGGGTGGACAAGGACGTCGCGTGGAAGGACCTGCCGCGGTGAGCGATCTGCTGTACTCCGAGGTCGAGGAGGACCTGCGCGCCAGTGTCCGGGACCTGCTCGGCGACCAGGCCGGGTTTTCGGCCGTGCTGGCACGGACGGAGAGCGCCGAGCCGTACGACCTGAAGCTGTGGCGGACGCTGGCGACCGATCTGGGCCTGGCCGGGCTCGCGGTGCCGGAATCGCTGGGCGGGCAGGGCGCGTCGTACCGCGAGGTGGCGGTCGTGCTGGAGGAGCTGGGCCGGTCGGTGGCGCCGGTGCCGTTCCTGGGCAGCGCGGTGCTGGCGACGGCGGCTTTGCAGGCCGCGGGTGACACGGAGTTGCTGCCGCGCTTGGCCGCCGGTGAGGTCGTCGGCGCGCTGGCGGTGCCGCTGACGTCGGCGCCGGACGCGGGTTTCCCGGGTGGCGTGTCGGCGAACACGGAGGGCGCGCTGAGCGGCGCGGTGCGGACGGTGGCCGATGCGTCGGTGGCGGACGTGCTGACCGTGCCGGCGGTGGGCCCGGACGGCCCGGGGCTGTACGCGGTGGAGAAGACCGCGGCGACGGTGACCGAGGTGGTGTCGCTCGATCTGACGCGCCGGCTGGCGGACGTGTCGTTGGACAACGCGTCGTCGCGGTTGCTGGTGTCGGGTCCCGGGGCGGAGGCGGCGCTGCGGCAGGCGTTGCTGGTGGGCGCCGGGTTGCTGGCGTCGCCGCAGGTCGGGGTCGCGCAGTGGTGTCTCGATGAGACGGTGGCGTATCTGAAGCAGCGCTACCAGTTCGGGCGGCCGGTGGGTTCGTTCCAGGCGCTGAAGCACCGGCTGGCGGATCTGTACCTGGAGATCGTGTCCGCCCGCGCGACGGCCCGCTATGCGGCGGACACGCTCGCTACCGGTGACTCGGATGTGCCCGTCGCGGTGGCGGTGGCGCAGTCGACGTGCTCGGCGGTGGCGCTGCACGCCGCGGAGGAGGCGGTGCAGTTGCACGGCGGGATCGGGATGACGTGGGAGCACCCGGCGCACCTGTACCTGAAGCGCGCCAAGAGCGACGAGCTGGCGCTCGGCACGCCGGGGCGGCACCGTGCGGCGCTGGCGGGGTTGGTGAACCTGCCGCCGGCCTGAGGCGGATTGCTGGAGCGTGGTTTTTCGGGAGGCCGGTGCTGTGGCGCCGGCCTCCCTTGTCTTGTGTCGTCGGCGCGTGGCTCCCGCGTGAGTGGACACTTCGCAGGCGCACGAAGGCCCAGCCACGGACTTCGGCGCACGAAAGCACCCAGTGGTCGTGTCCCCAGTCGTAGGTGTACGAAGGGACCAGCCACACCAGGCGAGGCAGGTGGTCGCGTCGCACCCGCACGGGCGGGCATGTCGCCCCCGCACGAGCGGGCACCTCGCACCCGCACGAGCAGGCATCTCGCACCCGCACGAGAGGACATCTCGCACCCGCACGAGAGGGCACCTCGCACCCCCACGAGAGGACATCTCGCACCCCCACGAGAGGGCACCTCGCACCCCCACGAGAGGACATCTCGCACCCCCGCGGGTGGACACCCAACGCCCCATGAGCGGACACTTCGCACTCGCACGAGTGGCCCCCTCATGCGACCGCACGAATGGTCACCTCGCCGCCGCACGAACAGTCACCTCGCCGCCGCACGAACAGTCACCTCGCCGCCGCACGAACGGTCACCTCGCACGAACGGTCACCTCGCACGAGAGGGCATCTCGCACGCCCACGAGCGGGCATCTCGCACGCCCACGAGCGGGCATCTCGCACGCCCACGAGCGGACATCTCGCGCGGGCACGAGTGGACACCTCGTGTGGCCGCACGAACGGTCACCTCGCACGAGAGGGCATCTCGCACGCCCACGAGCGGGCACCTCGTAGCCCCACGAGTGGCCGCCTCACGGCCCCGCGAGAGGGCATCTCGTAGCCACCCACACAAATGGCCATCTCGTACCCACACGAATGGTCGCCTGGTACCCACACGAATGCGTCACCTCGTGCCGGCACCACTGGACCAACCGCGCCCCGCCACCAGAAAGGCAGCGCAACAACCTCAGGGCCGCAGCGAGCCCACCAGCAGATCGGCGTAGTGCGCACCAACCTCCGGCGCGCTCAGCCGCCCGTCGCTGCGGTACCAGACCGCCAGGTGGTGCACCGAGCCGAAGAAGAAGTCCACCACGATGTCCGCGGGCTTGTCGGTGCGGAACACGCCCTCCCGCTGCCCCTCCTCGATCAGCGACCGGAACAGCACGTGGTACCGGCGCCGCTCGGCGCGCACCGCCTTGCGGTTTTCCGGGCTGAGCTGGTGCATGGACTGGAAGAAGATCGTCGTGTCGTCGAGGTTGTCGATGCTGCTCACCACGACGTCGGAAGCGGCCGCGTGGAGGCGCGCGGCCACCGGCTCGCCGCTGGCCACCACCTTCTCCAGCTGCTCGGTCTGCAACCGCAGCACGCGGCCGTAGATCTCGTGCAGCAGGTCGTCCTTCGAGCCGAAGTAGTGGTACATCGCGCCCTTGGTGACCCCGGCCGCGGCCACGATCTCCTGCACCGACGTCCGGTCGAACCCGCGCTCGGCGAACAACCGCGTCGCCGCCGACAGCAGCCTCGCCGGCACCGGCTCCTCGGTCATCCGCAACGTCCTTCCTCGACCGGCACAGCATAACCGCGCCCCCGGTCGCACACCTTCCGGCGATGTGCGACCGGAGCACGTCACTCGCCCTGCGCGGCCTCCACCTTGCGCTGCAGCTTGTTCATCCCGCCCAGCCAGCGGTCCGTCTGCGTCGCGCGGGTGGTGTAGTACTCGGCGACCTCCGGGTGCGGCAGGATCAAGAACCGGTCGTCGGAGAAGGACTCCATCACCGCGTCCGCCACCTGGGCCGGTTCGATCGCCGACGCGCCCATGATCAGCTGTCCGCCGACGCCCGTCGCGGCGAGCATGTTCGTCCGGACGCCCTGCGGGCAGATCGCCTGGACCGTGATGCCCCGGTGCCGGTACGTCGCCGAGAGCCACTCCGCGAACGCCAGCGCCCCGTGCTTGGTCACCGAGTACGGCGCCGACCCGAGGCTGGTCAGCAGCCCGGCCGCGGAGACCGTCGCGAGGAACCGGCCCCGCCCGCGCTCCAGCCAGGCGGGCAACAGCAGGTGAGCCGCCCGCACGTGGGCCATCACGTTGACGTCCCACGCCCGCGCCCACACCTCCTCGGGCGCCTCCGGCCCGCCGTGCGGGGCGATGCCCGCGTTGGCGCAGAACAGGTCGATCGCGCCCAGCTCGTCCGACGCCCGCTGGATCAGCGACGCGACCCCGTCCACCCCGGCCGCGTCACCGGCGACCGCGACCCCGCCCACCTCCGCGGCCACCGCCTCCGCGGCCGGGCCGTCGAGGTCGGCCACCACGATCCGCGCGCCCTCGGCCGCGAACCGCCGCGCCAGCGCCGCCCCGATCCCGCCGGTGCCGCCGGTGACGACGACCCCGGCGCCCCTCAGCTCGAAGCTCACAGCCCGCCTCCCAGCGTCACGCCGCCGTCCAGCACCACGGTCTGCCCGGTGATCCACCCGGCCTCGTCGGAGAGCAGGAACGCGACCGCCCCGGCGATGTCCTCCGGCACGCCGAGCCGCTTCATCGGGTACGCCGCGGACACCTCCTCCTCGCGGCCTTCGTACAGCGCGGTGGCGAACTTGGTCTTCACCACGGCCGGCGCGACCGCGTTGACCCGGATCTTCGGGCCCAGCTCGACCGCCAGCTCCTGCGTCATCCGGATCACCGCCGCCTTGCTCACGCCGTACATGCCGATCCCGGGCGAGGCACGCAGGCCGGCGATCGAGGCGACGTTGACGACCGAGCCGCCGTGCTCCCCCATCCACGCGTCGCGCGCCTGACGCAGCCAGGCCAGCGGCGCGAGCACGTTGACGGCGAGGATCTTCGCCGCGGCGTCGCGGTCGATGTCGAGCATCGGGCCGTACACCGGGTTGATGCCGGTGTTGTTGACCAGCATGTCCAGCCGCCCGAAGGTCTCCACGGTCCTGGCGACGGCCTCCTCCTGGTGCGCCGGGTCGTCGGCCTTGCCGGGCACCGCGATCGCCACCCCGGGCCCGCCCAGCTCGTTCACCGCGTCGGCCAGCGGCTCGGGCTTGCGGGCGGTGATGCACACCCGCGCGCCGCGCTGCACCAGCTCACGGGCGATGCCGAAGCCGATGCCCCGGCTCGCCCCGGTGACGATCGCGACGCGGTCCTTGAACGAGTTCACCATCGGGCTCCTGTCTCCTGTCCACCTTGACTAAGCGCTCGCTTACAATGAGAACGGCCGGACCGCCGTGTCAAGTCTCCCGCCAGGCGGTTCCCGACTGGGAGGATTCCGCCATGACCATCTCGCTGTCCGCCGAACTCTGGCCGGACGTGCAGCCGGACGCGGCGCGGCGGCTGATGCTGGCCGGAGTCGAGTCCTTCGCCCGCCGCGGCTACCACGCGACCACGACGCGCGACATCGCCGGCGCGGCCGGGATGAGCCCCGCGGCGCTGTATGTGCACTTCCCGTCCAAGGCCGCGCTGCTGTTCGCCATCAGCAAGAGCGGGCACCAGCAGACGCTCGACCTGGTCGAGGACGTCGCGAAGCGCGCCGACGACCCGAAGGAGCGGATGCGCCGGATCGTCGCCGACTTCGTCGCCTGGCACGCCCGGCGGCACACCGTGGCGCGCGTCGTGCAGTACGAGCTGCAGGCGCTGCCGGAGCAGGAGTACCAGGTGGTGGCCGACCTGCGGCGCCGCATCGAGCACCTGGTGCGCGGCGTCATCGAGGAGGGCGTGGCGCAGGGCCAGTTCGTGGTGGCCGATGTCAAGACCGCCGCGCGAGCGGTCCTGTCGCTCGGCGTCGACGTGGCGCGCTGGTACACCGAACGCACCGGGAAGACGCCCAAGGCGCTCGGCCGCGAGTACGGGGATCTCGCGTTGCGCATGCTCGGCGCGCAACCCTGACAGCGACGGTGCCACGACGCTCACCGTACCTCACATACTAAGCGGTTGGTAACCTCCGTCCCCACCTTCGGCACGTCTCAGCACGCCCGGCCCGCGAGGCGTGCTCGGCGTCGGCGGCGAGGGTGCGCCGGCAGCGCGTGGTGGACCGGATGGGCCGCCGTGACCTCGACCGACGCGTGCGGTTCGACGAGCCGGACGAAGAGCGGGAAGGCCACCGAGAAGGGCCGAGCCGCGTCGGTGAGGGTTGCCGCCTCGTCGGCACAGAGGCAGTGGGAGGTCCGCGCGGGCCGGGAAACGGCGGTACCGCGCGGCGCTACCGGCGCCGGCCGCGCACGTGCGGCCGCCGGCGACGAACCGGACGGTGGGTGCGGTTCCTCGCTACCGTCACGGCATGAGCGAAATCCGCCCGTTCCACCTCGCCGTCCCGCAGTCCCAGCTCGACGACCTGCACGCCCGCATCGACCTGACCCGCTGGCCGGACGAGCTGCCGGGCGTGGGCTGGAGCTACGGCATCCCGCTCGGCTACGTTCAGGAGCTGACCCGGTACTGGCGCACGTCCTACGACTGGCGCGCGCACGAGCGGCGGCTCAACGAGCTGGGCCAGTTCACCACCGAGATCGACGGGCAACGCATCTACTTCCTGCACGTCCGGGCCGCCGACGAGGACGCCCTGCCGCTGATCCTCACCCACGGCTGGCCCGGTTCGGTGGTGGAGTTCCTGCCGGTGATCGAGGCGCTGTCGGCGCGGCACCACCTGGTCATCCCGGCCATCCCCGGCTACGGCTTCTCCGGCCCGACCACCGGCGCCGGCTGGGACGTGGCACGCGTCGCCCGCGCGTTCGCCGAGCTGATGCGCCGCCTGGGCTACGACCGCTACGGCGCGCAGGGCGGCGACTGGGGCTCGGCGATCTCCCGCCGGCTGGGGATCGACGACGCCGAGCACGTCGCCGGGGTGCACGTCAACATGCTCGGCACCGTCCCGTCCGGGAACCCCGCCGAGCTGGACGAGCTGTCCCTGGCCGACAAGGAGCGGCTCGGCCGGCTCGAGCGCTACCAGCGCGAGCTGTCCGGCTACATGAAACAGCAGTCGACGCGCCCGCAGACCCTGGCCTACGCCCTGCACGACTCCCCCGTCGGCCAGCTCGCCTGGATCGTGGAGAAGTTCCAGGAGTGGACCGATTCGGGCGAGACCCCGGAGGACGCGGTCGACCGGGACCTGATGCTCACCAACGTGATGATCTACTGGCTGACCGGCACCGCGGGCTCCTCGGCGCGGCTGTACTACGAATCGGCCCGCAGCCGGGGCAAGCAGCCCGGGCTGGACGTGCCGATGGGGGTGGCGGTGTTCCCGCACGACATCGTGCTGCCGGTGCGCCGCCTGGCCGAGCGCGACAACAACATCGTGCACTGGTCGGAATTCGACCGGGGCGGGCACTTCGCCGCGATGGAGGAACCGGATCTGTTCGCCGAAGACGTTCTGGAGTTCTTCGGTTCGCTCTAGAGTGGGGCGCATGCTCAAACCCGATCCCGGCCGGCTGCTCGCCGTCGCCCGCGAAGAGGCCCTGCTCGGCAAGTCCGAGGGCGGCGTGCCCATCGGCGCGGCGCTGTTCACTGTGGACGGTGAGCTGCTGGGCCGGGGTCACAACCGGCGCGTGCAGGACGGCGACCCGTCGATGCACGCCGAGACCGCGGCCTTCCGCAACGCGGGCAGGCGGCCGCACTACCGCGACACGGTGATGGTCACCACACTGTCACCCTGTTGGTATTGCAGCGGTTTGATCCGACAATTTCAGATCTCCCACGTGGTGATCGGCGAGGCCCGCACCTTCTCCGGTGGCCACGACTGGCTGGCCGGGCTGGGGGTCGGCATCACGATCCTGGACGACCCCGCGTGCGTCACGCTGATGACGGAGTTCATCGAAGAGCGCCCGGACCTGTGGTTCGAGGACATCGGGGTCGAGACTTCCTGAAGGAGCAGCCATGCCGCCGTCCGTTCCGCTGATCGACCTGACGTCCTGGTTCGACGGTTCCGGCCGCGGCCGGGTGGCCGCCGAGGTGGACCGCGCGCTGCGCGAGTCCGGTTTCCTGCTGATCACCGGGCACGGCGTGCCGGACGAGCTGCGCGCGCGGGTGCGGTCGCGGGCGCGGGAGTTCTTCGCCCTGCCGGCCGAGGTCAAGCGGCGGTACGCGGTGACGGTCGGCGGGCGCGGGTGGCTGCCGCCGGGTGTGGAGGCCAACGGCTACGCCGAGGGCACCGAAACCCCGCCGGACCTCAAGGAGTCCTACTCGGCAGGCGCGGACACCGCGACCGGGATCGCCGAGGTCGACGAGTTCTGGTTCCAGCCCAACGTGTGGCCGGCGGAGGTCCCGGAGTTCGCCACCGCGTCGCGCGAGTACCTGCGGCGGATGCGGGAGCTGTCGGACGAGCTGCTGACGGTGTTCGCGGCCGCGCTCGGCCTGCCGTCCGACCACTTCACCCGGCACACCGGGCACCCGACGTACACGTTCAACATCAACTGGTACCCGGCGCTGAACCGGGTCGGCGCGCCGGCGCCGGGGCAGTTCCGGATCGGGCCGCACACCGACTTCGGCACGGTGACGGTGCTGGACCGGCAGGCCGGGGTGGGCGGGCTGCAGGTCTGCACCAGTGACGGCGAGTGGGTGGACGCGCCGTACGACCCGGCGGCGTTCACGGTCAACATCGGGGATCTGATGGCACGCTGGACGGGCGACCGCTGGCGCTCGACGCGGCACCGGGTGCTGCCGCCCTCGGCCGACGCGCCGGAGGAGGACCTGGTGTCGCTCATCTTCTTCTACGAAACCGACCACGACGCGCGGATCACCTCGCTGGCGCCGCCGCTGGGCCGCAGGGCGTACCCGGAGGTCGTGGCGTCGGAGTACCTGCGCGGGAAACTCGACGCGATCACCGTGGCCCCCTGACCCCACTGGGACCAGGGGGCGCGACGGCGTCAGTTGCGGCCGTACTCCCCGCCGCAGTCACAGCAGTTGCCACAGTTGCAGTTGCCCGGTTTCTCCATGGCGTCCCTTTCCTCGGATGGGGTTCGCAGTCCGGGTCGCGGGGCGGTGCGGGAAAGTTCCGCGGTTCACCCGATGGTGCAACACGGACGCAACATCGGGTGCCTACGGTGCTGCCATGGCGACCACGGCGGGGCGGAAAACGGGCGGATACGGCGAACAGGTCGTCGCGGTCGAACCGGGCGGTATCGAGCCGGTGGCGGCGGCCGACCGGCACGGCAGGCCGCGTCAGCTGTTCTGGACGTGGGCCTCGCCGAACCTGGAGTTCGCCACGATCTTCGTCGGGGTGCTGGCGGTGTCGGCGTTCGGGCTGAGTTTCGCGCAGGCCGTGATCGCGGTGGCGATCGGCAACGGGCTGGGCGCGGTGTCGCACGGCGTGCTGTCCGCGCGCGCGCCGCGGTTCGGGGTGCCGCAGATGGTGTTGAGCCGCCTGGCGTTCGGCTACCGCGGCAACACGGTGCCGGCGGCGCTGATGTCGGTGACGGCGGGGATCGGCTGGTTCGCGGTCAACAGCGTCAGCGGGGCGTTCGCGCTCGGCACGCTGACCGGGATGCCGGTGCTGCTGTGCCTGGTGATCGTGGTGGTGCTGCAGATCGGGATCGCGTTCTTCGGGCACAACCTGGTGCAGGCTTACGAGCGCTGGATCTTCGGGGTGCTGGCGGTGGTGTTCGCGGCCGGGGCGGTGGTCACGTTCGCGCGGGCGTCGCCGGGTGCGGTCGCCGGAACCGGTGGAGTGGGCGGGTTCCTGCTGACCGTCGGCGCGGCGTTCGGGTACACGGCGGGCTGGAACCCTTACGCCGCGGATTACACGCGATACCTGCCGGAGTCGGTGAGCGGCCGGGCGGTCGGCTGGGCCGCGGGCGGTGGCCTGTTCGTGGCGACGACGGTGCTGATGGCGACGGGCGCGGCGTCGGCGACCCTGGGCGGTGGGGAGGGCAGTCCGACCGCGGCGTTCACCGGGCACATGCCGGGCTGGCTGGCCGCGCTGACGCTGCTGGCGATCGCGCTCGGGGCGGTGGCCGCGAACGCGCTCAACGTCTACTCGGGAGCGCTGGCGTTCCTCACGCTGGGCGTGCAGCTGCCGCTGGCGTGGCGGCGGGCGCTGGTGGCGCTCGCGTTCGGCGTCGTCGGGTTCGTGCTGGCGTGGCTGGGGCTCGCCGACGCGGGGACGGCGTACGAGCACTTCCTGCTGGTGATCGCGTACTGGGTGAGCCCGTGGCTGGGCGTGGTGTTCGCCGACCAGCTGATGCGGCGCGGGCAGGCGGGGCTGGACCGCCTGCTGTCCGACACCGGGCGGTGGGGGTGGCCGGGGCTGGTGGCGTTCCTGGTCGCGGCGGTGGTGTCGATCGTGTTGTTCGCGAACCAGACGCTGTACGCGGGGCCGGTGCCGCGGGCGGTGCCGGCGGTGGGCGACGTGACGTGTTTCGCCGGCTTCGGCTTGGCGGCCGGGCTCTACGCGGTGCTGGGCCGCCGCTGGGTGCGTGGCTGAGGCTCACCAGCGGTCCCAGTGCAGGACCTCGCCGCGGCCGATGCGGGGCGCGGGGCGGAAGTCGGTGCCGAGCGTGAAGGCGAGCGGGATCAGCGCGGCCAGCATGATCTCGTCGTGCGGCACGCCGAGGGTGGCGGCGAGTTCCTTCTCCAGCGGCGCGTGCGCGGTGGTCCAGACCGTGCCGAGGCCGCGGTTGCGACCGGTCGGGACCTGGGTGGCGAGGTCGGCGCACTCCTCGATGAGGCGCCGCGGGACGGACCGGGTGACGTCGAGGCGCTTGCGCACGGCGCGGGTGGTGGACAGGATTTCGTCGGCAGATTGATCACGGGACCGATCAGCCCGGGCAAGCCGGGCCGGACAACGGTCGGCCCGTGAGATCCGGGCCTGCTCGAGCACGCCGAGAATCCCGCGTGAGCGCGGACCTTCCGCCACGGGCCCGCAGCCAGGCAGGGCCGTCGTGTGGCCCAGGCATCGGGCCCGGCACCGGCGCCGGGCCGAGGTGAGCCGGCGGTGCGTCAGGCCACGTGGCCGACCGCGGGCGCCAGCACGGCCTGCCCGGCCTCGGTCAGGACCGCGGGCACCAGGCGCTCCCCGGTGCGCGCCGGGCGGATGTAGCCGCCGTGCGCGAGGGCGTGCGCGGCCATCTGGTCGCAGCAGGCGACTCCGTCGATGAAAAGGTCCGGCTCGACGCTCGACGACATCACGGCGCGGCCCTGGGCCACCGCTCGCAACATCGCCATCGCACGATGGGACAGCTCTTCACCTGTACCGGACACCGGGATCTACCCCCTTGCCTCGTCACCTGCTGTTGCCTCTGTTATCGCACACTGGTCCATTAGTGTTAACGACCGGTCCCCCGACACGCCGTCAGCCACCCACCGAGGTGACCTCGGGCTCGGGCAGCGCGGGGCCCAGCACCCGGGCCCACTGGCGGATGATCCGGCGCCGCCGGGTGGTGTCGTCGGCCAGCAGGTTCGCCAGGCCGAGCCCGCGCGCGAGGTCGAGGGTCGACTGGACCAGCTCCCGCACCCCGGGCCGCGTCTCGTCCACCCCGAGCAGGTCGACCGCCAGCCGGTGCGCCTCCCGCCCGACCTTCGCCTGCAGCGGCACCAGCACGGTGCGCAACGACTCGTCGCTGGAGGCCGCCACCCACAGGTGCAGCGCGGCGCGGAACATGGGGCCGGTGTAGAGGTTGAGCAGCATGTCGACCACCGGTTCGATGCGGGACCGCCCGGACGGCAGCCCCTCGGCGCCGCGGCGCATCTCCGCGATCTGCACCTCGCCGACGTACTCGACCGCGGCCGTGACCAGGTCCTCCCGCGTCGGGAAGTGGTGCTGGGCGGCCCCGCGCGAGACCCCGGCGCGCTGCGCGATCAGCGCGACCGTGGTGCCGGCCCACCCGACCTCGCCGATGCAGTCCACGGCTGCCTCGATGAGCTTGCGGCGGGTGGTCCGGCTGCGCTCCTGGCGGGGCTCCGGCACCTTCGGTTCCTCCCTAGTGTCCTGAGTTATTAATTCGCGTGCAGTAGCGTGCGATGGAGTCAAGGATCTGGTCGGCGGTCTTGGTCCAGACGTAGGGCCGTGGTTCGTTGTTCCAGGTCTCGATCCATGCGCGGATGTCG